>JAKBAF010000159.1 GCA_021809305.1 bacterium | reverse complement strand
TATTTTAACGAGCTAATGAAACCGAGGTTCAATAAGCTCCCCCACCTCTTGTCAGCACTTTCTGGAGAAGATGTCGGCGACTCAACTAAGTCTCAAGATGCCTGTTATAAATATTTTAAAGAGGACTCTAACGAGCTTATTGCGAGCTATCGAAGGCAAAGGCAAACAATTATAGAATTTGTTAGGGGGTCTGGGCGTACAAGCGCAAAGTATAAGGCGGATCGAAACCTGAGGGATATTTATGAAATTCTAGAGGGGGCACAGGAGAGGCGGCTAGAGATTTTTGCTTCTCTTGAAAAAAGAGATTCTATTTGGGAGCGCTATTTAGGCTCCCTAAAGGATTCCTATTATTCATATGGTTCGCTAGAATTAAAAATTGCCTGCCATCTCTTTGAAAAGCAGGCAGTTGTCTACTCTCCTGACCTGCGCAGTATTATCAAAACAACATTTGGCGAGTTTGAAGAGGATTGCGTTTCCATTTTTTTTAATCCGCATCCCAAGGGAGGGGGCGCTTATTTTGCATGCAGAGAGGCTGAAGAGGGGGCGTTAAAGGGTGAAAATAGAAGCGATGATCTAACTGAAAAGGAGAGTCCCTTCCCTTCCTATGACATGTCACCAGACTGGGATGAGCCTTTCCCTGCAATCCGGCGGCCAAAGGTGTCTAAGTGCTACTCTCGGATCGAAAATGGACCTGCTGCGCTGCCAAATTTAACAAATAGTTGCTATATGAATGCGACGCTGCAGTTAATGTTTAACATTCCTGAGCTACAAGAGTGGATTAAAAATTTTTATGTACAAGATGAAGAGAAAAACGACAGCGCTATTTATATTATTAAAAAATTGAATACATATCAACAGGTTGCGGAAAGGAATACAACAAAAAATGTTGATAAAAAACTAAAGTCTTTGCGCCGGTTATTTCTTGCAAAAAGACTCAACGAGTTGTTGAAACAGCAGGATGCCGCAGAATTTTTGAGCTTTCTACTGGAGAAACTCGGAACTGCTTACCCTGTCATGCAGACTCGCTGGTTGATTAAGGGGAACGCTGTAGATGGGAGCGAAGTTGAATCTCCGACCAATCACCGAGACCCCCACCCATTTTTTCCGATAAATATCAAAGATAAGAGCAGTTTTCAGCACGCTCTGAACGTCCACTTTGGGCCCGAGCAACAAGTAGCGGCTGAGAGCTTGCTCCATTACGAGACCGGAGACAATGCATACGATTTTATGTCCTGTACTAGAACGCTAAGAATAGTCTCTGCTCCTCCTCCTTACATTATCTGCCAGTTGCTACGGTTTGAACAAATACAGGAGGGTGATAGGTTGGTCGACAGAAAAATAGATCAATTAATTGACTTTCCTGAGGATGGCCTTGTTACTATTCCATTCGACACAGGAGCAGCAATTCCCGCTGAAATTCCTAGGGGAGTAACCGAGGGAGCTTCAAACGAGCCTGATTTAACAAACAATGCGAATGATCCGCATAATTCGTCTGTGGAAGAATTCCCAGCGGGAATTGCTGACACAGGAGGCATCGCTTATGAGATTATCTCTTATGTGAGCCATATAGGAGAGACGCTTAAAGGCGGACATTTCGTCGCAGAGATAAGAAATTCAGCCGATCCTGACGGGGAGGAGCGTTGGATTCACTGTAGCGACCTCAAGTTGGAGGAGCGCCTTCCAGAGAATATAGAGCGGAACAGTTACCTTATCCTGCTCAAGAAGAGGGAAGGGCCACCTGCGGGACTAATTCAGGCGATGGAGTTGGGATAGTCTCAGTAAAAACACCTATTTGATTTTTTTTTGTTTAAAAAAAGGCGGCAGTGTCACTAGCAACATAGCCGGCAACCGGCGCAAAGCGATTGAACGAGCGGTTGATGAGGCTGACACCTGAATGTTGGGCTGCGAGTAGCGCGGCAGCACCAGCCCATAGGGAGTTCGCCCACATAACGATCCGCTCATTGGGGATGCCTTGTGAGCGCACAGGGTTATGGAGGGCTTCTTGCATCGCGCTTCCACTCCGCCTCGGATAGGCGGCGCTCACTTAATCTTCGGCCACATGGGTTATAGGCCATGACATTCATGCCATTTGATGGAAGACAACCAATCAGCTCTCGATAGCAAGGGAACTCGAAGGAGAGCCACTCCTCTATCTTCGAGGTAATAGCTCAAAATAGGAGAGACGGCTCTTTATAGGAAAGGTTCTCTTTTTGGGAGCAGCTCAATTTCCAACAAAATAGGCTTTTACATAGGTTCATTGTTGCGCTATATTTATTTCATTTACAATTTTATTATTACAAGATAGTTTTGTCTAAGAATCGATCGTTTCGTTTGCCTGGTAGACCCACATATACATTCCTTCATAGGAAAGGGTCGCAGAGAGCTCTGCTAGCGAGGGAGCGGTTTGGGTGAGGCCGCTCTCTTCCAAGAAGGTTTGCAGCTCTTGCATTGGTTCGGCCTTTTTAAGCCAGTTGCCTCGATGGCCAACGGAGGTGAATAGGGTTCTTTGGATGTATGCCCCATCGTCTGGCATAGCCTGTACGAGCTTAATGCTCTCTTTGAATGAAACAACCTCATCCGCGAGGTCGGTGACAATTAAGAGATGGCCACGCACTTTGGAGATCGCGGCGCTATTCTCCGTGTGCTGGGCGCATGAGACAGCCCAAGTGATCGCGGCAGAAACACCGGGTTGGATGCGAGGGTGCCGGCTCGCGCTAACAACCCTGCCTGCAACTGATGCGAACTGATCAAAGCAGCGGTCGGCGATGAGATTAACACCTGGATGGCGTACTGCAAGCGGAGCTCCAGCAACAAGCCCGTAGCAGCTCGCCCAAACAATGATCCGCTTGTCGGGGGTTCCGAGCGAGGATACGTGAGCGTAGACAGCCTCTGCATCGCGCTGCCACTGCACTGATGAGGGGCGCCCATCACTTAATCCTCGGCCAGATGGGTTGTAGACCATGACATTCATGCCGTTCAATAGAAGGCGTCCGATCAGCTCCTGATAGATGGTATAGATCACTGATAACCCTATCGAAAGGATAACAGTAGAGCGAGGAGCTAGAGCTGCCTCCTCTCCCTCGGCAGGATCAAGAGCTCTCACTTCACTTCCGTTGGAAGGGATGGGAAGAGCCCAGATGCGCTTTGCGTATTTCTCCTCGCTATTTTCTTCATACGAAATAGGTTTGTTATCAGACGTGGCAAAATAGGTTACCACTTCGGTGAGAGAGCCTGTCTTTTTAAAGGGTTTCAGGCCAAGCATCTGCTGTGAAGGGGCCATTTCACTATTATCGCGTGGAGGAAGACAAGCGAATGCGTTGCCTGCTCTGTCCTCGCCCCGAGTAAGCATCGACCTATGCGGTGAAAGAGCGTCATCTAGTCTCGACTCAAACTCATCTGCCGAAAAATAGAATCCCTCGAGCTGCATGCCATCCTCTTTCTCGAGAGTGACCTCCTCACCGCCAATCTCTCTAAAAAAATATTTATCTCTTTCCGCAGCATCAGGCCGACACTTGGGATGTGTTGGGTCAGGAAAGAGTTGGCTAGAAAAGAGGTTACTGGCGAATGAAGAGAGAGGAGAGACGGCCATCTTATCGGAGGGATTTTTGGCTTGGTAGGAGATTGAATTCCGCCAAAATAGGCTTTTACACGCTTCCATTGTTGCACCATAGGTATTCTATATATAATAATTATTACATAGAATAAAATAGTTTGTTTTAAAATTATTTAATTCCTAATAAGGACCGTTCTTTGGTGCTTTTTAAGGCGACAAAAGGGAGTGTAAGGGATAAAAAGGGGGATAGCTATTTGATAGCACTAAAGCGCAATAAGCAAATTAGCTGTCTTGCAAAGAGTTGATGAATTTAATCAAACAAAGAGAGAGGTAAGAGTTGAGTCTAGTTTAATAGAATATGAGGTGTAGCGTCTCTCACACTTTTGGCAAGAGAAGCTTATCGGTGAGTTGGACAAGGCGTCCCTCTGCGCCATAGAGATGACGCAGGCGCTTGTAGCTTAGCTCATCATAGATCGACCAGAACTCACCCTGCGAGTAGCTCGACCTCCCATAGAGCATCTTGCGTCCCTTGCATCCTCGAGTAAGCGCTTCAACAAGAGGTAGTGCCCCCACCGGGTCG
>JAKBAF010000158.1 GCA_021809305.1 bacterium | reverse complement strand
CATTCTTCTATGCTAGACAAATGGCGCCGCAAGACCTCCTCCCGCCAGCTGATTACACGCAAGCGAGCCCTTCACTTTGTGATTTTGCTCGGCGTGGTAAGCCTCTTTGCCGACATCACCTATGAGGGTGCACGCTCCACAACGGGTCAATTTCTGGCCCAGCTCGGAGCAAATGGGCTAATTGTTGGCCTTGTTGCAGGCTTTGGCGAACTCATTGGCTACGCCTTTCGGCTGGTCTCGGGACGCATTACCGACAGATCCGGTAGGTACTGGCCAATCACCTTTGTCGGCTACCTCATCAACTTGCTGGCCGTGCCTCTCCTGGCATTCGCCGGTAGCTGGGAGGTGGCCTCAATCCTTATCGTGATAGAGCGCTTTGGAAAGGCTATCCGTACCCCTCCACGCGATGCCATGCTCTCCTACGCCACGAAAATGACAGGGCGCGGCTTTGGCTTTGGACTCCATGAGGCGCTCGATCAAATGGGAGCCGTTCTGGGTCCACTCTTTATCGCATTGATTCTTCTTCTTGGATTGGGCTATCGAGATGGATTTGTTATGCTATTTATTCCTACTCTATTTGCCTTAGCAACCCTTGTGGCAGCTAATTACTTTTTCCCTCAGCCACGAGAGCTTGAGGCCACACCACACGCCCTCCTCTCTCCCCCGCTCTCAAAACGGTACTGGACCTTTGTTGCAGCCGTCTCTTGTTTAGGCCTCGGCTATGTTAATTTTACACTTATTGCCTACCATTTTGGACAGACGGCCACTCTGCCAAAGGCTGGCATTCCCACACTCTATGCCGCAGCAATGGGTCTCTCAGCTATTGCCGCCCTTGTTTGTGGCCGTCTCTTTGATAAGTATGGTATTGCAATACTTCTCTATTCCGTAGTTTTTTGTCTGCCATTTCCAATACTGCTCTTTTACAATGGTGCAAAGCTGGCTATCTTGGGCATGCTCCTTTGGGGCATTGGTATCGGTGCGCAAGAGGCCATTATGCGAGCCTCTGTTGCCTATCTCACCCCTCCTGATCGCCGAGGTAGAGCGTATGGATCGCTCTATCTATGTTATGGAGGAGGCTGGTTCATTGGCTCGGCGGTAATGGGTGGTCTATACGATTTTTCCTCTCTATTACTTGTCGCATTTTCCATTGTAGCCCAACTCCTTTCACTCCCCTTTCTTATTGCGGTGATCAAGATAGCCCCACCGCACAAAAAAACAGCTTCACAGCCTAACAGGCGATAACGTCATAGGCGTAAGAAACGCGTATATAACCGCAATCTGCGATTTTTATAAAGACCTGCCAAAAAATGAGCGTTTGTATAATATAGAGATCTAAGGGGGATCGGTTGATCTTCTCTTGTTTTCGGAAGAGCCACGCCTTATAGGCTTGCGCCATCAACAGCATGAATGTCATTTTTAAGCTCTTAAAAAAATTCCAAGTAGGACGTTTTCGTCCTCAAACGGTAAGCTATCTTCGACGAGGTTACGCCCCATCCCTTTTTTTAAAAGACCTAGCTGCCGGCTTAACAGTAGGGATTGTCGCCTTTCCAATGGCCATGGCCTTTGCGATTGCCTCGGGCCTCTCACCAGAGGTGGGCCTCTATACCGCAATAGTAGCAGGCTTCCTCAATGCGTTATTTGGCGGGGGCGCCTTTCAGATTGGAGGACCCACAGGCTCTTTCATTGTGGTCGTTACAGTTGTCATTGCAAGACATGGCTTTCACGGCTTAACTCTTGCAATGTGTGTTGCAAGTGGCCTGCTTATCTTAATGGCTGTTGCCCGTTTTGGAGCGCTTCTCAAACTCGTCTCCTATCCTGTTATCACAGGATTTACGGCAGGGATTGCAGTCCTTATCTTTTCAAGCCAGATCAAAGAGCTACTAGGGCTTGAGATCGAAGGAACCACACCTCCTACTTTTCTCTTGAGATGGCAAACTTATTTTGACCATCTGGGCACATGGAATCCGCAGGCCCTTCTTATAGGTTCTCTCTCATTGGCTGCAATCTTTCTTATTCGTCGCTTGAATGCGAAACTACCCTACTATCTTATTGTCGCCATTATTAGTTCTTTTATTGTCTGGTTCTTTGATATTCCCGTTGCAACCATTGGATCATCATATGGAAAGCTGAGCTCATCGATGCCCTCGATTGGCCTCCCCTCTTTCAGCTTTGATGCCCTAATTGCAGTTATTCCTGATGCAGTAACGATCGCCCTTCTAGTTGCAATCGAGTCGCTTCTCTCAGCGGCCGTCGCCGATGGCGTGGCAGGGACAACCCACAACCCTGATGCAGAGCTGATGGCGCAAGGAATTGCCAACTTCGGCTCCGCCCTTATCGGCGGCATTCCATCAACTGGGGGCATCTCGCGCACCATAACAAGCATCCGTATGGGCGCTCAAACTCCCTTTGCAGGGATGATCGCAGCCATCATGATCTTGGGATTGATGCTGCTTTTAGGACGCTACGCCGCTCATATTCCGCTAGCTACACTCGCCGCCATCCTTATTGCTGTTGCCTGGGCAATGAGCGACCTCTCCCATATCAAGGCAATTCTTCGCTCCCCTGTAAGCGATATAGTCGTTATGGGAATTACCTTTCTTTTGACGGTTATCCTTAACCTCACCGTGGCCGTTGAAGTTGGAATCATCCTCTCAGCCTTTGCCTTCCTGCGGAAGATGGCAGAGAGGACTACGCTGATGCCAACCGAGACCTTCCAAGAGGAAGCTGAGGCCACCTCTCTCTTCCTAGATCCTGATGTCCTTTGCAAAAAAAATATCCCCGATGGCACTACTGTCTATGACCTTAATGGCCCCCTCTTTTTCGGAGCCACACACCTCTTCAAATCAGGTATTCAGCTCCTCGATGAGGAGGGTGGAAGGGTCCTGATCCTTCGTATGCGCCGGGTCCCTTGGATTGATGCGAGCGGCATGCGAGCGCTCAGGGAGTTTGAGACGCATTGCAGAAAGAGGGGGATAACACTCCTCCTCTCTGGAATAAACCCCTCTCTTAAAAAGAGGTTAGAGCAGGCAAGGCTCCACCAAGTGATCGGCAAGGAGCAGCTCTTTAGCAATATCAACGACGCTCTCAAGCGAGCGAGTGAACTTCTACCCGCCGCAGAGCTTACCTAACCCCGGCGGCCAAAGGCGGGCACAGGCGTGCCCGGAGCCAAAGCGGTACAGGAGTGCCGCACTCCAAATTTGAGCTTATAGCGCAGACATTTAACACGTGAGCTCCGATGTGGAATGCTGCACTTCCGTGTACGCTTTGGTTCCGGGCACCCTATGCCCGGAAACGAGAAGAGACTTAGAATTGGATAAATTATTCAGGGGAACACTAACGAAGACTGAAAAAAAAAGGAGCTCCTCTTTCAAGGAGCCCCTCTAGATAGCCCATCAACCTAGAGATAGACGCTGACCCTACTACATATTAGAACTTTGGCCCTGTGTTCCACCTTGACCTTGTGTTGCACTTGGGTTTTGTGTTCCACCTTGACCGGGAGGTAGGAGAACCGCATTGATTGGATAGACCATGCCGTTGCCGATCTTTGTCCCTTTGCTCTCAACCTTCGCATCATTGACATAGACCTCGTGATCCTTAACAGTCACTCTGAGCATCTGCCCATCAATTGTTCTCAGTGACTTAAGTTTCATAAGTTCATCATGGGTAATGCTGCCAGAAACCACGTGGTAGCGAAGGATCTTACGCAGCTTGTCTCCGTTCTCAGTTCTCTGGAGGGAATTAAGCGTTCCTGAAGGAAGCTCGTCAAATGCGCTGTTTGTTGGTGCAAACAGCGTATAAGGGCCATTCCCTTTAAGAGTGTCTACAAGATTGGACGACTTGATAAGCTTAGCAAGCGTGTTAAAACGATGCTCTTTTGCCACGAGGTCGGCAATGGTCTTATGCTCTCCATCACGGGAAGGCTCATCTTTGATGGCCTTGCCATCGCGGTGCATGCCATCCTTTGTTTCGTGAGATTGATCGCCGCGCACTTGATTAGCAGCCTCATCCCTTATGTCTTGAATAGGATGCTGGCTACTTGTCCCGTCGGGCTTCTTTACAGGGGTATTATTGGCTGTCTGGCAGCCACAAGTCAAACCTAGAAGGACCAGTGCCACCATGGGGCGGACCTTCAGGAAT
>JAKBAF010000157.1 GCA_021809305.1 bacterium | reverse complement strand
TCTCAGCTGCTGGCAAGACCCTCAGCGGCTATATCAAGCGAGAGGGTCGCCCAAATGAGCGTGAGACCCTTGTCTCGAGACTTATCGACCGCCCCTTAAGACCCCTTTTTGAAGAGGGCTATACAAGAGAGACCCAGGTCCTAAGCTTCGTCTGGTCCTACGATGGCAGCCATCCACCAGATGTGATGGCCATCAACGCCGCCTCAGCAGCTCTTGTGCTCTCCGATATTCCACTTAAAAAGCCAGTTGGTGCCGTTCGCATCGGACGGACCCGCAAGGGCGTCTTCTTGATCAATCCAACAGCTGCTGAGCTCCGAGAGTCGACACTCGATCTTGTCATCGCAGGGACCGATGAAGCTATCCTCATGATCGAGGGCTACTGTGACTTTCTAACAGAGGAGCAGCTCCTTGAAGCGATCGCTTTGGGTCAAAAAGAGATCCAAGTGATCTGCCACGGACTCGATAGCTGGCGCAAACAAGTTGGCAAGCCGAAGATGGTTGTCCCTAAAAAGCACCAGCCAGAGGGTCTTGTAGCTAAGCTTAGCGCCCTTGTAGAGGTACCCCTTACAACCGCCCTACAGATCGAGAAGAAGAAGGAGCGGGAGCAGGCAGTTGGCGATCTACAAGCAAAGGCAGTAGCAGAGCTTGCCAATCCAGAGCAGCCCCACCACTACCCCGCCCACTCGGTAAACTACCTCTTTGAGCTACTGCAGGCTAGGCTCATGCGCAAGCGGATTATCGAACAGAACTCCCGCTGCGATGGCCGCGCCCTTGATGAGATCCGACAGATCTCGATCGAGCAGGGGCTACTACACAGAGCTCATGGCAGCTCCCTCTTTACGCGAGGAGAGACCCAAGCTGTTGCCGTTTGCACCCTAGGGGGTGAGGCGATGGCCCAGCGCTACGAAGATCTCGATGGCGATTGGACACGGCGCTTCTACCTCCAGTACTTCTTCCCCCCCTTCTCTGTTGGAGAGGTTGGCCGCATGGGGGCTCCAGGAAGGCGCGAGATGGGCCATGGAAAGCTTGCAGAGCGTGCTCTCCTGGTCAGTTTGCCGACAAAAGAAGAGTTTCCCTACGTTATCCGTCTTGAGTCCAATATCACCGAATCCAATGGCTCATCCTCGATGGCCTCTGTTTGCGGCGGCTGTCTTGCCCTTATGGATGCCGGTGTGCCTCTAAAGCGCCCTGTTGCCGGAATCGCCATGGGATTGATTCTCGAAGGAGAGCGCTATGCGATCCTCTCCGATATTTTGGGCGTCGAAGATGCCTTGGGCGATATGGACTTCAAGGTGACAGGAGATGCGGAGGGCATTACCGCCTTCCAAATGGACATCAAAATTGAGGGCATCACTCTAGCTATCTTAAAGGATGCGCTCTCGCAGGCCAAGCGGGGCTTGATCCACATCCTTAGCAAGATGCTAGCAGCTTGCCCTGGTCCTAAGACTCAAATGTCCGCCTACGCCCCAAGGATCGAAACGATCCAGATCCACCCAAGCAAGATCGGCACCATCATCGGTCCTGGCGGCAAGCAGATCCGCGATATCACCTCGCGCAGCGGTGCGCAGATTGAGATCGACGACTCTGGGCTTATTAGCATCGCCTCAGCCACAGCCGAGGGGATGGATATCGCTCGGGGCATTATCCACGGCCTAACAGCTGAGATCGAGATTGGACGCATCTACCAAGGGAAGATCAAATCGGTTGTCGCCTTTGGTGCCTTCGTTGAAGTTCTTCCTGGCAAGGAGGGGCTCTGCCACATCTCAGAGCTCGACCTCGAGCCCATTAAGGAGATCCAACGCTTCTGCAAAGAAGGCGATATGATCCCCGTTAAGGTCCTCGACATCAATGAGCGCGGTCAAATCAAGCTCAGCCGCCGCGCCACACTTGTAGCGCCGAGCTAGGCCTCCATCAGCTATTGCCTCTCGCTAGCTCTATAGCGAGAGGCATCTCTTACCTACATAGATTCATCCTTTTCGTACCCTCTAACCGCGTACCTGCAAGCGATTGCAGGGGGCTAACGCCGCCCCCCGCACCCCGGCGACAGGGCGAGGTTCGCCCCTGTACCCCCAATGTGATTGAGCTGATCGCCGTGGCATTGTGTGGCTAACACAGAAAGAGAAAAGCCGCCCGTCCGGGCGGCTTTTGATAATGACGGGCAGCAAGTTCGATCCGAGGAGGTGAATCATCCAAGAGCGAGAACGCCCGCCCAAATCGCAGTGGCAAGGGAATAGAGCTTACACAGCAAATTAATTCTGAAAAAGCGAGCCTTGCAGAAATGAAGAAGAAGCTAGAGATTCTTCGGAGCCGCAAAACATTCCCTTGGAAGTCGTATTGCATGCGTGGGCAAGTGTTTAAAGAGATCTTCTCTACCCTAGTAGCTCCTCAAGCTCCAAAAATATTAGGATTTGCAAGCCTCACATTTGGACAAATTAAAGATTTATTGACATTGTAGCGAACATAGTATACAATAATGTTATATAACAACGTAGAGATGAAGATGGAATTTAATATCACAATAAACGGCCAAAATGTTGATATCAGTAAGCCGAAGGGTCAGAAAGCATTAAGTGATTATAATCTTCAACTCAGTAGGCAGGCCCTCAAGGTCGATAGCTTTGAAAAGGCAGCTAATTATAGAGCAGAATTTGCTTCCAAAGGGGGAGCATTCTATTCAACGGTAGGAAAAGTAGCTGTATATCCTCTCTCGTTTCTACTCATCTTTGGCATTGGAGCGGCCCTTCTATGTGGTGCCCCAGATTGGTCCACATACCAGAAACTGTATGTAGCAGCCGCCGCTGCCGCTATTATCACTCTGCCCATTGCTCTCATTTCAATCTTTGGAGCACATGACCACTTTTCTGCAATGAATGCGGGTAATCCAAAGATCGAGCGTGACATGCTTAACGCAACGTTAGAGGCTATCGACAGAGAAGAACTGAATGAGGTTTTAGATCTAATTAAAGTTGATGGGAATAGAGTTAAAGTAAATAAAACAACTATTCAACTCCTTCGGAATGTAATAACTATTTGTAACGCCTTCAGCGCCAGCCTCCCTCAACCCAGCGAATCGTGCGAGGTACCTAACGACATCAAGCCAAAAGGTACAACGCTTTCAGAGGAAGAACTAAAGAAAGAAGTGGCGCGTTCCGAAGAAGACCTTGAGGAGGATAAGGAGCTTGCGGAGATGTTATCCACGTTCACACCGGAGCAACGCTTGGAACTATACAATGAGCTTGTTGACAATGACCCAGGAAATCGCGACAACCTTCCGCCACTCTCTGAAAACCCAAAGACCTATTATGGCTTTTTCTAACTTTAAAGCTGGCTATCAGCTCTCTTAAGCAGGTTCAGGTAGAGGGCCGCCCTCTGGCGGGGTGCTGCCCCCTTCGGGCGCAATTGTCTTGGCACCGGGGATGCGGTGGAGATCCTCGGCGTGCTTCATTCGCTCACGCTTCTCCTCAAGATTCCACTCCCCTCTTAAAATCTTACCCACATCCTCAGAATCGAGCGTTTCGAACTCCATCAGCATCTGCGCCATGAGCTCAACCTCAGCGTGGTGCTCTTGGATGATCTTAAGGGCACGCTTATGCGCATCCTCTGTTAGGTGGCGAACCTCTTCATCAATGGCGCGCGCTGTCTCCTGCGAGTAGCTCTTCTCTTGGTAGCCGGGCATGCCGAGGTACTGTCCCGCCTCGGAGCGCTCATCATAGGCAACAAGGCCGAGCTGCTCACTCATCCCCCACTCGCAGACCATGCTACGAGCCATGCGAGTCGCTGTCGCTATGTCTTGCTGCGCTCCGCTCGAAACATCCTTTACAAAGATCTCCTCAGCCGCCCGTCCACCCATAGCGACGCTAAGATGGTCGACAAGCTCGCGCTTCCAGTAGCCAAGCCGGTTCTTCTTTGGCAGAAAGTGGGTAGCACCGAGCGAGAAGCCTCGAGGAATGATCGTTACCTTATCAACTGGATCGGCATGCTCCACAAGAAGGCCGACAATTGCGTGGCCCGACTCGTGGTAGGCCGTCGTTAGCTTTTCCGCCTCATCAAGCTCAAGGCTCCTGCGCTCCTTCCCGTAGCGCACCTTATCGCGCGCCTCAATTGTCTCAAGCGCGGTCACTGCTGTCCGACCCTTGCGAGCG
>JAKBAF010000156.1 GCA_021809305.1 bacterium | reverse complement strand
TAGTAAATTTTTGCACTTACAGGGAGAGGTTTCGATGGCGGAGAAGAGGGAGGGGCAGGAGTGGCTGGTTTAGCCGATGAGAAAGGTCTATGTGCTTTTTCCATAGTCCTGAACTTATGTAAATATTGCATAAATATTAATGTAAAGAAACTTTGATGTCAAGTAGCAAATACCCAAGGAATACTTGGGTGTTGTATAAGGTAAGATGGCTCTGAAACAAAGAGAGAGGGCAGGGGCGTGAACGTTGTTACCTTAGCCGCTGGGCGCATCCGCTTTGCGGTCCCTGAACTCCTCTCACTTGAGCACCACGATGTGACAGTTATCGATCGAGACGCGGCCGTGCTCGAAAGGGTCTCAGCTGAGCTTGATGTCGCAACACGCCTCGGATCTGGCACCGATTGGAAGCTCCTTGAGGAGGTTATGGAGAGCTCACCTGACCTCTTTCTTGCGCTCACAGGCGTTGATGAGACGAACTTCTCAGCCTGCGCTATTGCCAAGGGATTGGGATTCAAAGAGACGGTGGCTCGCCTCACTAACTGGAACTACCTAAATACAACAAGGCTAGACTTTGGCCGCATCTTTGCAGTTGATCACTTTGTCTCACCAGAGGTGCTGGCGGCGCAGGAGATCTATCAGTACCTCTTGAGCTTAGGATCGGTTAAGTTGGAGAGTTATGCCCATGGGGCTGTCCAAATGCGCACACTCACAATCCCTCTTAAGTGGCCAAAAGCCGGGCGACCCATCTTTGAACTAGCCATACCAGAGGGTCTGGTGATGGGGCTCATCTCGCGCCCTCTTGCCCCGGGGAAGGGGAGAGCGGGCGAGCGCTACCAGATTATCTTCCCACATGGAAAGGACTGCTTCTATCCAGGTGATGAGGTCACACTCATTGGCACAGCCGAGGAGGCGGAACAGGCCCACCTCTTCTTTGGTGTCCCCCAGCACCGCGTCGGCTCTGCTGTCATCGTTGGGGGGGGGCGCGTTGGTCTTCACATTGCAAAGACCCTCTCGCAGCGAGGAGCCAAGGTTCGCTTAATTGAAAAGAACCGGCAGCGCTGCATTGAACTTAGCGAGCTGCTCCCCTACGTCACCATACTCCATCATGACGGGGCGGACCTTGCATTTCTTGAGTCTGAGCGAGTTGAGACAGCTGATGTCTTTATTGCTTGCACACGGCAGGAGGAGATCAACGTTCTCATCTCGCTCTTTGCAAGGGAGGTGGGCTGCAAAGAGATCGTTGTTGTGGGATCGAGCATAAAGATGGCGCCTATGCTAAAAGCCCTCGGCGTCTCCCACTTCGTTTCGCCACGCTCAAGTGCTGCAAACAGGGTGATGGCCATCGCCCGCCAAGAGAAGGTGATTGCCACCTCTTCCCTCTACGACAATCGCGCCAAAATCATGGAAATTAAGGTCTCGCTCGAATCGAAGATCGTCGGCATCCCCCTTGCCGAACTCGCCCCCCTCCTTCCAGATGAGTTCCTCTTTGGGATGATCCAAAACCGCGGCCGAACCATGATTGCCCGTGGTAAGCGGATCCTCTGCCCGGGCGATAGCGTGATTGTCATCACAGCTCCAAAATACTCCGATAAAATTCTAGAGCTCTTCTAATGCGCTACCGTGAACTCTGTCGAATCTTAGGCGTCTATCTCTATTTTCTATCAGCAACCATCCTCTTCCATTTTGGGATGGCCCTCTACTTTCAATCCCTTGCAGACCCTGCCACCCATCCTCAGCCCCACGCCACCCTCGCCTTTGCGATCACCTTTATCGCATGCGCTACTTTGGCAACACTCTGCCGCTTCTTGTGGGGACGGAGGGCCTCTGGCGCCCTCTTTCGCCGAGAAGGGCTAGCGCTTGTCGTTGTGATCTGGTTTGTCACAGGCCTCTTTGGCGCCCTCCCCTTTACCCTCTCTGGAACCCTGGAAAATCCAATAGATGCCTACTTCGAGGCGATCTCAGGGCTAACAACGACCGGCTCCTCTGCAATGCAGGCAAAAAGCTACGGCCCAAGCGGCGAGGAGATCCCGATAACGGCCACATTCCCAGGCGTTCCGCCCATCCACTACGAGTTCTATGGAACGGTTAGGCCGGTAATCGATCCCGTAACTGGCGCCACATTGGCTACCGGCGTTGAGGCTGTCGGCAGAGCCGTACTCTTCTGGCGCAGCTTCTTAAACTGGATCGGCGGCATGGGGATTGTCATGCTCTTTCTCGCTATCCTCCCAGCACTAGGGGTCGGCGGAAAGGTGCTCTACCAGGCAGAGATGCCAGGCCTTGTGAAAGATGCGCTCACCCCCCGCATCCGCGATACGGCAAGCCTTCTCTGGAAGATCTATATTGGCCTCACCTTCTTGCAGGTTGTCCTCCTCACCGTCACTAACCATGAGATGCCCCTCTTCGATGCGATCACCATCGCCTTCTCTAGCCTCTCTACCGGAGGCTTCTCGGTACGCAACTCAAGCATCGGCTACTATGAAAGCGCTGCAACTGATTGGATAACTATCCTCTTTATGGTTCTTGGAAGCCTAAACTTTGTCCTTTTTACCTACATTTTGAAGCGCAAATTTCGGCGGATCTTCGAGCCAGAGTTTAATGTCTATATCGTCTTTCTCTTTGTTATGACCTTCATCCTCGCCTTCAACCTTCGAGGCACACAAGAGGCGCTTCTGACCTCACAGAGCGAACCTGCAACGTTTAACTTCATGGCAGCGCTACGCTACGGCTGCTTTCAGCTTGTCTCCCTACAGACGACAACCGGCTTTGCCACAGCTAATTTCGATATCTGGCCCTATATCTCTCAGGTCCTTCTGCTCACGGTGATGTTCTTTGGCGGCATGTCCGGCTCCACATCGGGTGGAATCAAGATGATCCGCATTGTGGCTCTTGTTCGTCTGACAATTCAAAAAATTGAAAATATGTTTAAGCCGGAGACGGTACGTGCGCTCCGCATTGGCCCCTCTGAGATCACCTCGGAGCGAGGAGTGACGGTCCTTACTTTCTTCTTCATTGTGATGGGCCTTACCTTGATTGGTACCTTTCTGCTTGTCGCCGATGGCGTCGATCCTGAAACCTCCCTCTCGGTTAACGCTTGTATGCTAAACAATATCGGGCAGGCCTTTCGAATGGGAGGACCGACTCAATCCTTTGCCTTCCTCTCACCATTTGGCAAAATCCTCTCAATTTTTTGGATGATCTTTGGCCGTCTTGAGTACTTTGCCGTTCTTCTTGTCTTTCTTCCTGGCTTTTGGAAGAGATCCTAAGATTCGTCTTGATCTTTTTCTTTATAATGCTTTATGATCTCTTTTTTAACTTCAGCACGTGGTGCTACTTTCTATGGAAAAGGCGAAGAACTCCTTATCCTCTCAATTCTTGCTCCCCAATGAACTCACAGCACATGTGCTCCGCTTTCTATCCAGGCAGGAGCAGCTTAAAGCTCGCCTTGTATGCCGCGAGTGGCAATCTGTTATCGAGGAGATCACTTTTTGGGGAGAGAGCAGTGGGGAGAAGAGCCACGCGGCCTTCTTAAAATTCTCTCAAGCATATGAACTGCTTACTGGGGAGACAAAGCGTGGCGCAAGGCTTATCCCAATCTTCTCTCAAGGGGCGCAGATCTTGACCCTAAAGAGTGGCCAAGAAGAGGTGATTTTGGGTTTTTCTCACGGCCACAATCTCATCCAAAGCTTCAACCTCAACACGGGTGTCGAAGGCCGCCACTCTCCCGTAGGATTTGAGGGAGGGCTCAAAACTCATGGACAGGTCTTCCCTTTGAGCGAGAGCGGCCCCTTTCTGATCTATGACCTATTTGCGCCCCGACTGCTCCTTAATGCCGACCTATCGCCTATGCCTCTCCCGCAAGGAGTGGAGCAGCTGAATCGAAGTGAACAGATTCTCGCCATTGAAACCGGCAGCGGCGCAGACAAGGTTCGCTGGGTAGCGACTTGTGGAGAGGATAGACTCGCCATCTATCGCTGGGAAGAGAGGGGCCTAATCGCTCAGCCTCTTCAAGGCATCCTTCCTGAGGTGCGTCAGATTGTTGCGACAAGGAGAGGGGGTAATGGAGCCCTTCTTTGTATCAATAAAAAGCACATCCAGCTGGTTCTACAAAATAGCAAAGGGCAGTGGTCTGCAGGGGCCCCTCAAAACGTCTTGGACTCGGCGAGCAATTTCCTA
>JAKBAF010000155.1 GCA_021809305.1 bacterium | reverse complement strand
CGTAATTATTGCAAGCGGAAAGCTTGAGCTCGATGAGTTTAACTCTCTCTTTGACACCTCACTTGAGAGCGCCTCTCACCTCGTAACCCTTGGTGGCTGGCTTACAGAGCAGCTCGGATACCTACCAACTGCTGGCACTAAACTCTTAACCCGCGATTTCCTCTTTCAAGTGCTGGCGGCCGACCCCAATCGCGTCCGTCGCGTCTACATCAGGCGTCTTAGCCAGCCGGGCAGAGGTCCCCATGCATAGCCTTCTCTCTTGGGCTCTCTTAACCTTGGGCTGCATCGCCATCCAGTCCTTCTTTGCCATGTGCGAGATGGCAATTGTCTCGTTCAACAAAGTCCGCCTGCAGTATTGGGTCGACAAGGGAATCAAGCGAGCGCTGTGGATCCATAAACTTTTACGCTCGCCCTCTCGCCTCTTCGGCACAACCCTTCTCGGCGTAAATATCGCCCTCCAATTCGGCTCGCAATGCTCAAGAGAGGTCTACGCCTCCATCGGTCTCGATCCCGACCTCGCCCCACTAACCCAGGTCTTCTTGGTGCTTATCTTTGGCGAGCTTGCACCGATCTATGCGGCAAGGCGCCATCCGGAAAGGGTGGCCATGCTGGGCGCACCGCTTGTCTACGCCGCCTCATTAGTGCTTCAACCAATCATTTGGGTCATCGGCCTCATCTCATCACTTGCAGCCTTTCTTGTCGGCGGGCCAAAGGGGCCCATCCTTCCGCTCCTCTCACGGGAGGAGCTTCAGCACCTTGTTGAAGAGCGAACCCTTCCTAAACAAAGATCGGAGAAAGATGGATTTAATGCGCTGATACACAATATTTTTAGCTTTAGGAAGAAGGTCGCCAAAGAGGTGATGACCCCGCTCGAGGAGCTCCACATGCTCCCAGCTGGCGCCTCTGTCGCACAAGCAGCTGAGCTGCTCCGCGACTTCCCCGTCCCCACTATCCCCCTCTACTTCCGCTCAAGGCGAAACGTTGTGGCGATTGCGATTCCACGCGACCTGATCAAGCGCTCCTCGTCTGACTCGGTAAGAGAGGCTAGCCGTCCACCCTGGTTTATCACCCAGTCAACGCCAATTGAGCAGATTCTCCAGCAGTTTCGCTACAACAACCAGAAAGTTGCGATTATCTTGGACCCCGATGGGGCGGCAATTGGATTGATCACACTAGATGACATATTGGATGAACTCTTTGGCGGCGCCGTAGCTCGCCCCGCTGCGCTTCGGGCAAGGCGCCCCCAAAAACTCCGCGCTCTAATAGAGCGAACCCTTCCGGCAAGCACCTCGCTCTCAGAATTTAATGCCCTCTTTGAGGCGGAACTTCCCGGAGAGCCCGGCGAGACCCTTGGCCAGCTTATTGCAAGAGAGCTTGGCCACTCCCCAATGCGAGGCGAGTCTGTGCATATTGAAAATTTTGAGCTTACGGTCTTAGATACGACTCTTCTTGGCACACGCACAATTGCCGCGCGCAGCCTCCGCTAGCCATATACAAAAAGCGGTTCAAGACGACCTTGTTTCCAGACCTGCAAATTGTTGATAAGCTCATGTAGATAATCAGAGAGTGGCTCTTGATTGTTCATGGCTATCTGAACAGAGCCCTGATCATTGTGGTCGTCGCTGACCGGATCTCCTTTTACGGGGAAACCCTTGCGGCCAGCCTTCGCTCTTGACCAGTCAAAGCCCTCTTCAAGATTAAAGAAACCCTCGCAAAAGGCCTCAAGCTCTCTTGCCGTGAGCTTGCCTAGGCCAACTTTTAGCACGGAACGCGACTGCGAATGATCAGATCGCTTTCTTAATTTATGCCCAATCTGGTTCAGCTCTTGCTCGGTGAACCCAAGGCCGTCTAGCTCGAGTATGGAGATGGGGGTTTTTTTCAAACCCTCAATGAGGATGGCGCGACAGCTCGCAGAGAGTTTCGCTAAGCTAAGGGATACCCTCTGATTAGGCTCAAGCAAGAGCTTATTAAGCTTATCCTCATCGCCATCCGCAAAGGTCATACCCGCAAGAAAAAGTTGGCACCGATTTGAAGAAGAAAGAAGCGCTACCATCATACTATCCCCCTTCGAAGGAAGAATAACATGCTCTATCCTAAAGTCTTCGAGGTCAGGCGCAGCCTTAATTAACGAAATCAATGCTTCGACGTCACTCTCATTTAGTACAGCCTTTGAAAGATCGATTTGAGTAACTCGTGCCCATTGCGCCAATGCTCCCTCATTCTCTTTGAGCTTATCCCACAGTGTAGCCAGTTGACCCCCGGTACAGCGACTCGAGCCGGCGTTAAAAGTATGGTGTTGTACGGTAAAAGGAGTTAGAAAACTAAAGGCATAAGTCTCGCCAAAGGCTGATGTAAGCGGTCCGAAGAGCGCCATCTGCTCTACCTGAGCTAGTTTGCCGATATTCGTAAGAACATAGCCATATGTGCTGATATCACTCTCCTTGATCGCTTCGGCCCCAGCCAATATGCGTGCTTTAAGCTCTGAGGGTTTGGCTACATGATTGCCCGGGCCTCCAGGTGCGTCGAGCCCCGGAGCCCGGCCGCCCCTGTCTGGCTCTCTCACTTGCTTATAGCCCACGCAGAGGGAGAGCGCGCCCATAAGAGAGAGGGAGGCTCCGCCTGAAATAACGGCCACCTTTCGTAGCAAGGGAGCTTTTGGGTGGGTGGCGTAGTAGCGAAAGAGCCCAAAAGCTGCGAGCATGCAACCAGCAAAGAGAGCTCCACGCCAAAGTGAAGGGGGCGAGCAGCGCGGAACCCAGTTCACTCTTTCTTGCGCATCAAGTCTTAGGGGGGCACGATCACTCATTAAAAAACTCCGTAATTGCAAATAATTTACATTATTTACCTTTTGTTGTCAAGGCGGGGCTGCTAGTTTATCAGGCGGGAAAACCAGAACAATTTCTTCAGTTTTTCTGCAGAACAACTCTCCACCACCCCACTTCGGGGGTGCAAATTTTTTGTTGCACGCACCCCGGGTTACACTTCGCTCACCCGGGGGAGCAGACGCAAGAACTCGATAATCTATCGAGGGGGCACTGACGAAGATTGCATGCCTAACCCCTAGCTAGTTGAACGAGATCGGCGACAAGAGAGATGACGGTATCGATCTCCTCCTCTGTTGTGAAGCGGCTTAAAGAGAAGCGGACGGAGGAGGCCGCCCTCTCACGAGCGTAGCCCATGTTGAGAAGAATACGTGAGGGTTCAAGAGAGCCCGAAGAGCAGGCAGCGCCATGGCTAACCGCAACCCCTGCAAGATCGAGATTCATGAGGAGAGACTCCCCCTCTACTCCATCAAATGCTAAGTTGGAGGTGTTTGAAACACGTGGCCCCTCCCCATTTATATGAACAGCGCCACAGCGCGCCTGAATACCCCGCTCTAAACGATCCCGCAGCCGCCGCATCTCCTCTGCAGGGCGGACGCCCCCTTCTTGGAGCTGCTCAATTGCCTTTGCAAGACCTAAGATGCCGGCAAGGTTCTCTGTCCCCCCCCGCCTCCCCTGCTGCTGTGGCCCACCTGTAATCTGAGGGGTGAGCTTTGTAGATGAGCGCGCAATTAGGGCGCCCACCCCCTTTGGCGCATGGATCTTATGGCCGCTAAAGGCCATAAAGGTGACGCCATGGGGTATGTGGAAGGGCTCCTTACCAAGCAGAGCGACCCCATCGATAAACAAGGGGATCCCGGCCGCCTCAGCAACCTGCGCCAAGCCCTCAAGATCAGAGTGCACGCCAGTCTCGTTATTAACAGCCATTAGAGAAATTAGACGGGTCGTGGGGCGGAGTGCCAAGCTAAGCTGATCGGGTGTGACGGCACCGTAGGTTCCTGGAGGGAGATAGGTGACATCGCTCCCTTCCCTCTCTAGCACTTCCAGTGTTGCAGCGACAGCCGCATGCTCAACACTTGAGGTAATGATGTGGCTTAAGCGCGGGAGCCCTCGCAAGACGAGATTGATCGCCTCAGTTCCCCCGGACGTAAAGAGGAGCTCATGGGGACGAATTTCAAAGAATTCAGCAATAGAGCGCTGAGCTCGAGTGAGCCGATTTCGCGCCTCACGTCCAAAGGCATGGACGCTAGAGGGGTTTTGTGGCCTAAGGCCTAAGTCGCATACCATCGCCTCAAAAACCCTAGGGTCAAGGCCTGTGGTTGCATTATTATCGAGGTAGATCTCCCGTTTCAT
>JAKBAF010000154.1 GCA_021809305.1 bacterium | reverse complement strand
CAAAAGTCCAGTTGACCGCTTTCTGGCGCTTTTACCGATCTTTGCAATCACCTCAATAGCCAATCAAAAACGCTCTTCTCCGCCATAAAGAGGGCGATAACGAGAAGAAAGAAGATAAACGTAGCTCCAAGCGCCACTCTGCCCCCAACCACACGGTAGCGCTCCTTCATCTTTAAGACGTAGCGCAAGCGATAGGTCATGGCAACCGGCAAGAGCCCAAGCAGTATCGCCACAAAGAAGCCCGCATAGGAGAGGGCCGCGATGAATCCCCCCGGATAGGCCCACGCAAAGGTTAGCGGTGGAACGAATGTGAGCATCGTTGCCGCAATCCGACCATGGATAGAGGGGGCAATCTTTAGGCCATCTATAAGGAAGTCGCGCAAGCTAAGTGAGACACCAAGAAAGGAGGTGACCATAGCAAAAAAGGAGAAGAGCGCTGCAAGCGGTGCCAGGAGCGCTCTCCCTGTCAATGCCTTTAAGCTATGTGTAAGTGATGCTGGTGGCTGCCCACTTCCGAGCATCGCTATCAACCCCTCCTCACCCTCCAAGGGCACAACGCCTAAAATCAGCCCCTCCCAAAGAATGTAGACAAGCAGGGCAATGAGCCCTCCCACAATAACGCAGAGACGCATCCGTTTGATATCGTGGTTCAAGTAAACACTTAATGTTGGAACAATGATGTGAAAGCCAAAGGCTGTGATCACGATGGAGAGTGATGCGGGAAGCTCGCTGAGCTGAGATCTTGCCAGCATCTCTGCATCCACATACGGCACCACAAAGGCAACAAGGAGTACATAGCAGAGAATAAGCCCCGCCATCAGCACCCGATTGAGGTAGTCGACAGGCCGCGTACCCAAGTAGACAATCATTCCAAAGATAATGACAAAGGGAAGCGGTCCCCAAAAGCTTGCCACCTCTATCCCAAAGCGCGCCTCTAACACCTCGATAAGAAGGGCGCCAGACCCCGAGATATAGGCCGCCGTCAATGAGTAGAGTAGGAGAAGGTAGCAAAACCAAGCCACCCATTCACCAATGGGTCCCAAGGTCCGCCGAACCATGGTGATGAGGTTCGCGCTGCCACCAATTGCGTCATTGATCTCGACAAAGAGCAGCGCCGTATAGGTCATAAAGACAAAGACAATCCCAAAGAGGAGAAGTGCTGGCACAAAGCCAGCAACACCTGTTGTTACAGGCAGTGCCAGCATCGAGGCGCCAATTGTTGTCCCAGCTACAAGGAGTACTCCGCCAATTGCTCTTCCCTCCTTCATCGCCACACCCCCAGCTGGTTCATCAACTCTGTCGCCATAACAAGGAGTGAAAAGGCAATGACAGCAATTAGCGTTACCCTGCCCCCAGCCACCAGCCTGCACGTCACCTCGCGCCTGCGATACCGACCGATCCAAACCATAAGAGCCGGAAGAATGCCAAAGAGAATCACCGCACTAAAACCCCCAGCCACCCCTAGTGCTCTAATGAAAATCCTAGGATCCCACAGAGCTGCAACAAGCGGTGGTACAATCACAAGGAGTGTCAAGTAGAGCGACTTAAGCCTGGTCAACTCAACCTTAAGCCCATCTGCTAAGAAGTGGACAAGACTCAGCCCCTGCCCTAAAAAAGATGTTACAATCGCAAAGAAAGAGAAGGCGTCTGCCGCATAGGCCACAGCTCTCCCCCCCGCTAACTCCCCAAGAGAGGCTGTTGCAAGATCGCCCCTTTGCAATCCCTCCGCAAGCCCATCTGGCCCACCCACCGGAACAATCCCTAAGATCAACCACTCCCAGACGAGATAGATGAGAAGAGGAAGCAGACTTCCAATCACGACAGTAAGCCTCATCGCCTTAATGTTCTGCCGCAAATAGCGCGTCAGGCTTGGAATCATATTGTGGTAGCCAAAGGCGATCACAACAACTGGCAGTGGCATCAACGCAAACCTAAGATCAACGTGCCGTAGCAGCCCCCCTTCAACAAAAGGGGCTCCAAAGACAATTAAGGCCGCATAAGCCACCACAAGGCCCACCATCAACGCTCGATTAACAAGGTCAACAGCCCTTGTTCCCAAATAGACAACAGCGCCAAAAAAGAGTGCAAAGAGAAGGCTTCCGACAGATCGCGGCACAACTACCCCAAGCCCCCCCCCAATCACCCCACTGACAAGCGCACCACTGCCGACTACATAAGCAATAAGTACAAGGTAGAAGAGAAAGCAGAAGAGGACCCAGCTCGCCATCCGGCCAAATCCCCCAAGGGTCCGCTCCGCCATCGAGATCAGGCTCACCCCCTCACCTAGCCAGAGGTTAACCTCAAGCAAAAGCAGCCCGGTAACTGTCATAAAGGCCCAGCACAAAAGAAAGATCCCAACCGCCGGAAAGAACCCGACAAGCCCCGTAACCATCGGCAGAGCCAGCATCCCAGCCCCAATACAGCTGCCCGCAACTAAAAGAATGGCCCCAAAAACGTGGCCACGGCCCAACGCACTGCCCTCCATCTCTCACTCCTGGTGGCTGATTACAATAACGGAAATAAGAAAAATAAGAGAGAGTTAGATGGTCGGCGCGCGGTTGCGCCAAAAACTAAAGAAGGGACGAAAAAAAGTGAAAGCTCGCAATGACAGAGATTCAACCATATCCCAATAGTAGCAAACCACCCTTTGTAAAGCCAGCAAAAAAAACGTGCGCCGTAAATGCTTATGGGGGGCGAAGCCTCCCCACAAGCCGCTGCGGGTACAGAATGTTACAGCAATGGAGCTATCTGGGAGGCGGCGTAGGAGATGATCATGTCGGCGCCGGCGCGCTTGATGCTGGTGAGGGATTCGAGGAGGGTGGCTGTGGCGTCAAGCCAGCCGTTTTGGTGAGCGGCCATGATCATGGAGTATTCGCCGCTGACCTGGTAGGCGGCGATGGGGAGGTGGGTGGCGGCGCGGAGGGCGGCGATGACATCGAGGTAGGGGAGGGCGGGTTTGACCATGAGGATATCGGCGCCTTCATCTTTGTCGAGGAGGGCTTCGAGGAGGGCTTCGCGGCGGTTGGCGGGATCCATCTGGTAGCTCTTTTTATCGCCGGATTTGGGGGCGGAGCCGAGAGCCTCTCTGAAGGGGCCGTAGAAGGATGAGGCGTATTTGGCAGAGTAGGCGAGTATGCCAACATCGATGCGACCAGCATCGTCTAGTGCACGGCGGATAGCGCCAACGCGCCCATCCATCATGTCGCTTGGGGCGACAAGGTCAGCGCCAGCGGCGGCTGCAACAAGTGAGGCCTTAGTGAGGGTGGCGACCGTTTCGTCATTGAGAACCTCGCCTTTAGGGCCTAGGAGGCCATCATGGCCATGGTCGGTGTAGGGGTCGAGGGCTATGTCGGCGATGACGAGGAGGGGGCTTCCCGACTCCTTGATGGCTCCAATGGCTCTTGGGATAAGGCCTAAGGGGTTAAGCGCTTCAGAGCCGAGGGGGTCTTTCATGGATTTTGGGATGGCGGGGAAGAGGAGGAGTCCGGGTAGTCCGAGAGAGGCGCATCGATTGGCCTCTTGCGCCAGGAGATCAACTGATAGACGGAAGATACCTGGCATGCTGGGTATGGGCTCTCTTATGCCTACCCCTTCACGAACGAAGAGGGGTTGGAGGAGGTCGCTTGGTTGGAGGGAGACCTCTCTTACAAGCCGCCTTATCGCATCGCTGCCTCTGTTGCGTCTTGGTCGCCTAAGCACATCACTGCCTTGCTAAATGGGTGCCTGCAAGCTTAGCATCCTAAGATCATTAAGAGAAGAGAAGTTAAGTAGAGTATTCTTCTTCTTCAGAGTCTGTGGGAATGTCAATGGGTCTTCGGGGAGGGCCTTAGGGGTGATTCTGGTTGATGGACTGTCGATCTAGTGAGGGATAGTGGCCACTTTTAGACATTGGAAGGAGTGTGATGACAGCTGCTGACAGCTTGGCGACAGCTAATAGACAGGCTGCTAACGCTCTTTCCACAATGGATCTATCGGAGGGGCGCTCAAGGCTCATGTTCCGTTCAGGTTGACGGGCCTGGGGAATTCTGGCAGCCTTACGCACTTAAAGCAGCCTCGGCAATTCAATTCAGAAAGGAGATCTGCGGGATGGTAGAGGAGTACGAGGAGTTTAGCGAGAGCCAGAAACGGATTCTCGAGCGCTTTGTAACAGACACATCAAGTAATGTTTTTGTTCTACGAAACCTCCCCGCGGTGATTAAGGGGGCGCTCTTT
>JAKBAF010000153.1 GCA_021809305.1 bacterium | reverse complement strand
GTCGAAACGAAGATGCGGCTTCTCTATCGCGATGGTGATGATCTTGTCTTAATGGATGATGAGACCTTTGAGCAGAGCCGAATTCCTGTTTCAGCTGTCGGTGAGACCGAGCAGTGGTTAAAAGACGATATCGTCTATGACATCATCATCTACAAGGGCAACCCGATCAATGTCGAGCCTCCCACCTTTATGGAGCTTGAGGTCACAGAGACAGAGCCTGGTCTTCGTGGTGACACAAGTGGAAGGGTGATGAAGGGCGGACGGCTAGAGACAGGTGCCAAGGTTCAGCTCCCTCTCTTTATCGAAGTGGGTGAGGTCGTCCGCTTTGATACCCGGACAGGGGAGTATGTCTCCAGGGTTAACTAAGCTTGGAGCGCCGCCTCTCACGACTGATCGATCGCGCAGCGATGCTGGGGGCTACCCGTGGCTTCTTTGCAGCTAAAGGGGTGATGGAGGTTGATTGTCCGGCGCTCTCTCCGCTCGCCTCGGTCGACCCCTATATCGATCTAATCCCTGCTCTCCTTAATGGACATGAGCGCCTCTTTCTCCATTCATCACCTGAATATGGGATGAAGCGGCTCGTGTCACAAGGGATGGGTGATATCTACCAGCTCTCCCATGTCTTTCGAGATAATGAGAGTAGCGAGCGCCACAGACACGAATTCACGATGATCGAATGGTACCGCCTTGGCTTTACGCTGCAGGCCATGGCAGAGGAGACGTGTGAGCTTATCAGGCTCTTTGTCGGGCAGCGCGCATCGGTTACGATGAGTTATAGGGAGGCGTTCCAGCGCTTTGCAGGGGTCGATCCCTTTGTTGCCTCTGTGGAAGAGATTCGCTTCGCGCTATCCAGGTGGGGGGTTGAGGGTCTATCAGATGCGATCCTTGCCGACCCTGAGGCGCTCCTTGACCTCACTCTCTCCTACCTTGTCCAGCCGTCATTGGACCCTGAAAAGTTGACCATCATCACCCACTTTCCGGCAAATCAAGCGGCACTAGCAAGAACTGTTGATCTTCAAGGAGAGGTTGTTGCAGAGCGCTTTGAGGTCTATTGTAGGGGCTTGGAGCTTGCCAACGGCTATCGTGAGCTTACCGATCCACAAGAGCAGGAGCGACGCTTTAATGTCGCGAATGCAGCGCGTTTGAAGAGGGGTGCTGAATCCTTGCCGATGGATACTTCTCTAATAGAGGCCCTCCGCGAGGGCCTCCCTGATTGTTCAGGGGTGGCTGTTGGGTTTGATCGGTTGATGATGATTCGCCATTCAGTGGGCGAGATAGGGCTTGTTATCCACTAATCATAGATGAGATAGAGCCGCTGTGCGATCTCTTGTGCCCAGGGGAGGGCTTCGACCTCCTCTGGTAAGAGAGAGTAGAGAAGAGCTGAGCGGCAGGGGTTGTAGCCATTGCGGATCCACCGCGGGCTTGCCTCTCGGAAGTAGTTTCGGTGCTCCCCCTCTAAGCGAAAACCACACTTTTCGATGACGTGGCGGCTCACGCTGTTTTCACGGTTGCATCCAATTTGAATCCGATCGCTTCCCATATGATCAATTGCAACAATTGTGAGAATTTTTGTCACAAGTTGAGCAAGGCCTTGATTGGCGTAGGGAGAGGTTGTCCAATAGCCGATGGAGAGCGCCTTGCTGTTGTGCTCACCTGAAGACTTTAGAGCGGCGGACATGAGGAGAGTGCCGTCCGACTCGTGAAAGACCCCTAGCTGATATTCACCTTGGGGCAGGGGCTGAGAGCGCAAGGTGGCAATTCGGTCACGTTGTTCCGAAAGGGTCATTGGGTTGTGTGCCCAAGCCATAAAGGGAAGGAGGTCTGCAAGGCTGATCGCGATTGCCTCCTGCACGGCACATGCGTCGCTGACCTCAATTGGGCGTATGAGAAGAGGGAATTGAGCGCTCCGATAGTGGATCTCGGCAGGTGGTGGGCAGAGCTCTGATGCAGTTAGTGTGCTAAAGACAATGGCTGCCACGGAGCGGCTCCTCTCGCGCAAAAATTCAATTAATTGCGAGCCTAGCGTGGCGGAGGGGGGATGTCAATAGTAGATTTAAGCAGTGGCTATTTGTTTGGCCTTGGGCCGATATGGCAGTAGTTGAAGCTGATCTTTCCACCTTTTGAGAAGGCGATGGATTGTAGCCGTGAGCTTCGCAGATGCTTTGAGCGATGATAGAAAATGGGAAAGGCCGGTGACTCTTGAAAGAGGAGGCGCTCAACCTCTAACCACATCTCCTTGCGCTCTTCTTCAGAGGATGCCCTTCTTGCTTCATTAACAAGCTGTGCAAAACGGGGATCTGCCCAATGGGCGGCATTCCAGGGGTTTTCGCGATGAAGAAAGGTCTCCAAAAGCAGAGAAGGATCATGCAGCCAGCTTCCGAGAGGATAGATGGCCAGCCCATAATTCTCAGGTAGCACCTCCGCCAAGCTTAAGTTAGCAGGAATCATTCTGAGTCCGATCTCAATCCCAAAGGCTTGCCTCCATTGAGAGATCATCTCCCTTGCTACCTCCTCCAGCGACCCGAAAAGAGGAAATGAGAGGGTGAGCTTTGCAAGGTCGCTCTCTTGAACAACCCCATCGCGCAAGGCATCAAGGAGCTCTTGCTTGGCGCGCCGGACATCTGGCAGCGGTGGCCGCCGATCTGGCAAGAGAGCGAGTGAGCCTGGAAGGAAGCCATTTGCCGGCAGCTCTCCCTCCTGGAGAACCGTGTCCTGAAGCTCCATGAGGTCAAGCGCTAAGGCAAAGCTGCGTCTAACCCTGGGGGAGGATAGGGCTGGGTTGTCGACATTAAACCATAGCCAGTACATGGCTTCAGCTGAACCTGACTGAAGCGGATAGAAGCGGCGCCGCTCACGCATCTCCCTAAAGGGAAGAGGGGAGAGGGGCTCGCCAAGCCAATCGATTGATCCCTTCTCAAAAAGGGAGAGGTTCGCACTGGCATCGGTGCACATTGAAATCTCAACCCGATCAATCAAGATAGAGGGGGTGTCCCAATAGTGGGGATTGCGTTCAAGAACGAGCCTCCCCTCCACCTGGGAAGATGCGGGTCGAAAGGGGCCGTTGCAAATGTAGGGCTCGAACGGCGCTTGGCCGCCGGGTGCTGGGGCCCCTTTTGGCGATGTGTCAGCTGCGCCTGGATAGACTGGTGAGTACATCCAGTGGGCGACAAGTTCAAGAAAATAGGGTGTTGGATAGGCAAGCTCCACTTGCAGCGTCGCATCATCTATTACGCGAATGCCGACATCGCCCTGGGGGAGTGCACCAGCCTTTGCTTCAGCCGCATTTCTAATCGGATGAAAAAGAGAGGTGCGGGAGGAGAGATGGGCAGGGTCCAGCTGCTTCTTCCATGCAGAGGCGAGGTGAGCTGCATTGAGGACCTCGCCATTCGACCAGTAGCTCGGCCTTAGGTGAAAGGTGTAGGTTAGTCCATCGGAGGAGAGGTCAAACCGCTCAGCAATGCCGGGCTCGAACTCTCCAGTTGGTCCAAGCCGCATGAGCCCCTCATAGAGCATCGAAATGAGAGGCTGGGCGCGCCTTTCTGCGAGGATCTTGCGGACAGCACGGACCTCCATCAGTGGATTCGTTGCCGGATTGAGCTCCGAAATATTAAGACGCCGGACCTGCTCACGATGAAGCTGCCCGGGAGACTGGAGTGCGTTTTCAAGCTCAGACATACAGTAACTTTCAGCAAATTGCGTTAAGTGAGAGTCGAGTATTTACATTAAGTCTCTGCTTGTCAATCGATAAGTGAGCCTCAAGGCACTATTGCCACCTTTGCACAATTGGAAAGTGTCGCCCAACGTTAAAGGCCTTCTCGGTGACGCGAAGACCAGGTGCTGCTTGCGCTCGCTTGTATTCCATATCGTGGATTTTCTTTATAAGGCTTTGCACGAGCGGAAGAGGAAGATGGTTTTTACTCGCGATCTCTTCAGGAGAGCTGTGGTGTTCGATGTAGAGCTCAAGCACCCTATCGACAATGGCATAGTCGGGTAAGGTGTCGCTATCCTTCTGAAAGGGTCGCAGTTCAGCAGAGGGCGCCTTCTCAATCACATGGCGGGGAATGGGGGCTTCAAGATGGCTCTCGTTGACGAGGCGTGCGAGGGCGTAGACTTGCCCTTTGGTGAGGTCGCTGATGACACCAATCCCTCCACACATATCGCCATAGAGCGTGCAGTAACCCAT
The DNA here is from genome assembly GCA_021809305.1 of bacterium. Lineage (GTDB taxonomy): Bacteria > Chlamydiota > Chlamydiia > Chlamydiales > JAFEGQ01 > JAKBAF01. Next base: position 30 of record JAKBAF010000153.1, on the reverse strand, counting down.
ATCCATCTCACTCTTATTTCTGGTCCTGAG
>JAKBAF010000152.1 GCA_021809305.1 bacterium | reverse complement strand
AAGCCGCCTGCGCTCTCGTAGTCGCGCTCCCACCGCATCACGCGTGTGCCGCAGATGCCCATATTTAGAAGAGTGCGCCGAACCTCATCGGGTACCGACCCTAGATCTTCAGCTATTGGTAGCATGGTTGTGCTCGTAAGCATCATCTCTAGCAGGGCAACTCCTAGGGCTAGCCAATTGACCATACCGGCTGGAGCGTAAGAGCCATGGAGGCCGCTCTGCCCGGCAGGGATTGTCCAGAGGCGAAAAAAACCAACGACGTGGTCGATCCGATAGATATGGTAGAAGCGCTCAGCAAACCGAAGCCGCTCGCGCCACCACTTGTAGCCATCCTCCTCAAGCATTTTCCATCGATAGGGAAGCGCGCCCCAATTCTGCCCTACTGCGCTGTAGTGATCAGGTGGCGCCCCAACGGTGTAGTTCGGATCAAAGTAGTTAGGGTGAAGCCACGCATCGGCGCTATGGTTGCTGATGAGTATAGGGATATCCCCCATGAGCAGGACCCCCTTCTTCTCTGCATAATGGCGCACCTCACTTAGTTGGAGTGCGGCAAGATATTGGAGAAGGGAGTGGGGGACCATCTTTGCGGCGTAACCTTCAAAGAGGTGGCTGAGGGTGATTGGAGAGGGGGCTTGATGCTCTTGCGGCCACTCGCTCCAATTTTTATCCCCATGCTCTTCCTGCAAAACCTTAAAGAGGGCGTAGCCATGGACCCACTCATTCTCAACCAGGAACTCCTCATAGCGGGGGTTCTCTAAAAAGTGGCGCGCCTCTCGCTTGAGGTAGTGGAAGAGGATAGCCTCTTTATGCGCAGCTACCCGGTGGTAGGGAACGCGTACCTCCGCTGTTAGCTGCGAGAGGGCGATGCGCTCCGCTTTTATCTCATCTATCGACTCAATACCTGGCAGGTGGCTGAGCGAGAGATAGAGGGGGTGAAGGCCATAGGCTGTAATCGCACTATAAGGGCTCGGATCGCGACCTGAGTCATTAAGGGGGAGGAGTTGGATGACCTCAAGACCTGTAGCAGCGCACCAATCAATTAGTGGGATAAGGTCAAAAAAGCTCCCTATACCCTCTGTTTCGCTGGTGTGGAGAGAGGAGAGAGCGACGGAGATGCCATGGCGGTTTTTAACACCAAGGCGCCTCCACTGATCGCCTGCAGCGGATGTAATCAGGCGGTGCTTGACCTCATCGAATGTGGCGTGAGATGCGGCGAAATTGAGGTCTCTCATCGACTGCCCCTAATGGTTGGAATGGGTGGAGGGTAGCCTCCGCGGATGGCGTGATGCCAGGCGGCGGCTGTCTCATTAAGCCCGGCAAGGATAGCAATGAGCTGCTCATCACCTCGGGCTCCTGTGGAAGTTAAGGCGAGCGGGACCCTCTCAAAGAGGATAAGCTCACCTCGGACCCTAGAGTAGGCGAATCGTCCCCCATAGGGCGCGAATAGGCTATTTGTGATGAGAGCGGCGCGCAGGAGGGCCTCCCGAGCCTTCCCAGGTGGGATCTCGCCCAGCTGAAAGGTGATTAGGAGAGAATCGCTCTCGCCATCTCGCTCCAGCACAACCTCTGTGCCCCCCTCTAACTTTAAAAGGCAAACCTCCTCCTTCTCCGGAAGGATATCGATGCCAAGAAGGGCGCCCACCCGCTGCATGAGCTCATCAAACTCAGCCATCCTTCTCCTCCTTATCTAGCTCTTCCTTCTCGCCCTCACCTTCACCTATACCTTCCTCCTCTTCTTCTAAGCGGTCCTCGAGCTCCTCTAAGGCTTCAATGAGCGCCATAAGGAGGTCATATCTGTGCTTTAAGGAGCGGTAGATCCGTGGTGCTACCTGCCGTATTGCATCTCGATACTGGCCATAGACAAGGATCTGCGCCATGATCTCGTCTTCGAGCTCGAGCTCTTTTGCAAGGCGCAAGAGCTTTGATGAGGAGGGGTAGCGGTCCTCTACAAGTGTGATAAACTGCTTGGCCATCACCTCAAAGGTGAGTGTCTCTGGCATCTTAAGGCCGTGGTGGTGAAAGAGGCGCTTGAGGAGGGCTTCGCGTTTTTGAAAGAAGCTGTAGATGCCGAGTATGGACTGCAGGATCCTAACCTCAGTGACAAGCCAGTAGAGCTTACCGCGTGCAATGCTTGGCCCCTCGGCCTTGAGATCGGCCCCGAGCGACTTGAGCAGAAATTCGACAATCTCTTTTAGCTCATCGTAGGCGTGCTCGGAGGAGAGCTTCTCAAAGAGGGCGTTGTGATCTTGCGATTCGCCTGTCACATCGAGATAGAGCGCGCGGAGCTCAGTTGGTGATCCAAGCCCCATTGAGGAAAAGGTCCGCGATTCAGCTCCCATATTTCTGCCAGCTGTAACCTCGCGTGGGAAGCGGCCTCGCAGGAGAGAGCGCGCTTCACCGACCTGGACAAGCGTCTCGCCAAAGGTGGTTTCGATGAGGAATTCAAAGGCCTCATCTGCAAGCGCTGGATCGGGAAAGGCGGCTAGCACCTCAGCTAAAATCTCCTCTGGAGTGGCACCAGGGCGCATAACGGCGTTTCGCAGATTGAGAAGGAGCTCCGCGTCAAGCTCTGGATTTCGCTGCTGATGCTCCTGTGCAAGGGAGTCTAGCTGCTCGGGCGCCTCAATTGGGGTGATGTCCTCAAAATCGCCCTTCTTGACGATCTCTTGGCGCCTCTCCTCAAATGCGCGGCTCTCGGTCTTTCTATCTGCTGAGAAGGGGTTGAAGGCCTCTGCTAGCTCAGCTTTTGCAGATCTTGCGCCGGCGATCTGGGCAGCGATTAATGTGCGTCCAGCAGCTCGCACCGCCTGCCCGCGCAATTGCGCCTGGAGTGACTGGAGTGATGGGTCGTAGCTGCCTCCTGTGACCTGGTCACCCACACTTAGCTCCTAGTACTAGCTGAGTAGAATACGCCCAAGGGGTTGGATACGGATCTCCGGAATAATTTCGTTATACGAGATAACCGAGACATCTGGAAACTCCATTTCGATGAGCTTGCGAACAAATCGGCGTACATCGATTGCTGTCAGCAGAACCGGTGGCTGTCCACCTGGGGGCGGGGGGACAATTGTATTTCGCATCGCCTGAAGGATCGTTTGGACTGAGTCGGAGTCGAGGGCGAGGTAGGAGCCAGCTGAGGTCTGCTTAATCGCTCCGCGTACCATATCTTCGATTTCGGGGTCTAGGACATAGACCGAAAGGGTCGATTGGCCCTGCGAATGTTTGAAACTGATGTAGCGCTTAAGCGAGGCGCGCGTGTACTCCGTGAGAAGAACCGTGTCCTTCTCGGTCTGCGCCCATTCCGCTAATGATTCTAGTATTGTACGCAGATCTTTTACTGAAATTTGCTCCTGGACAAGCCGTTTGAAGATCTCTGTTAACTTCTGCAGGGGAATAAGTCTTGTGACCTCTTTGGCAAGATCAGGGAAGGACTTCTCCATAAACTCAATCATCGCCCGCACCTCTTGGATACCGATGAACTCACCTGCGTAGTTACGGAAGAAGTAAGAGAGGTGGAGGACGATGACCTCAAGCGGTCTCCAGAATTTGATGCCCGCCTTTTCGAGGAGGGTCTCATACTTGCTATCTACCCAAAGGGTGGGCATCCCAAGGGTGTTTTTGTAATTGATAGAGGGGATGTTGTAGTGGCGCAAGTTCTCCGGTGTTTCGTTGGTAAGAAGCTGATCCTCAAGCACCTTGCCTCGAATAACCGGTACTTCATTCAGCAGGATGCCATACTCATCATCGCCAACAGTTGGGCTGTCTGTTCTGACGTGCACGCCGGGAAAGCGAACACCGAGGTCGTGGTAGAGGGCCATTCGCATGCGCGGGATCATCTCCTCGATGAGGCCGAGCCCAGGCTTTTGTCGCTTGATAAGCCGTGTTAGGCCAGGTCCGATCTCCAAGATGATGGGCAGGGTGAGAGCGTACTCATCGCCGGCACCGCGAACAATTGAGTGGCCCTCGACATCGGTCTCAATTGTGGCGCCAGACTCTGCCTTCTGTCGTTTGAGCACCTCCCTGCGATTTTTAACCATTAGAGAGATTCCCATGCCCCCGACAAGGGTTCCGAGGGTGAAGAAGACCCACTTAGGCATACCAGGGGTTAGCCCCATTAGAAAGGCGACACCTGCAGCGATGATGAGGGCCTTTGGCTGGCGAAGAAGCTGCGAGGAGATCTCTCTACCAAGGTTGGCGTCTTTGGTCTCAGTTGTCACCCG
>JAKBAF010000151.1 GCA_021809305.1 bacterium | reverse complement strand
AGGAAGCTCCACACTCATTGTCGATGGAAAGGTTGTGAATGAGCCGTGTGGTGATGAGAAGGAAGGCGGAAAGAGGGTAAGGCGCGTCTCTGACGCCCTCATGCTTCTCCCAAAAGCGGCTTAAGGGAGGAGATGGCTCCAGTCGATTGTCCCAATGAGAACACCGAAGAGACAGAGGCTATTAGAGGCCCAGTGGACCTTCTCCTTATAAATAAAGCGCCCCCCTAGGTTGCAGACAATGATCACAGTGACAGCTGAGACCGGGAAGAGCATGGCATTCTCCCAAGGGGCAGCGATATCGGTTGCGCTAATTAACAAGAATGTAGCGAGCCCGTTAGCAAGGCCTCCAAGGGTGCCATAGAGAAGTTCAGCGCGTATTGGAGCGCGACGCTCGCTCCTTATGACACTTATGAGATGGATAGAGGCAGCACTTAGGAAGAGTACTGGCATAAACCACTGGCTTCTACCAATATCTAGCGCGAAGGGGACAAAAGGAGAGATATTCCACGGCCCCTTAACGAGTAGCGCCCTCCATTGAAGAAAGCAAAGCAGTATCAGATCTGAGCCAGCCGCTAGAATCGCAAGTTTCATCCAGCGGCTACGCGCCACAACACCCCTTGAGCGCCATCCCGCCCAAAAGAGACCAATTAACACAAGAGCCGAACCAAGACCTATCCAGAAGTTATAGGGATGGCCCCACTCTGCGCCAAAGAGAAGCGCCATAACAATTCCCGGCATGACGGTCGCGGAATTGAGGATAGCAACTGTTAATCCTATGGGCCCTGCCGCAAATGCCTGAGCGATGGCCCACATCATGGCACCGTAGAGTAGCCCGCCAATAGTTCCGAGGAAGAGTGAGGCTGTACAAAGATCATAGTCACCCGTCCGCACCGGACAGAGGAGGACGCTTGCGATAATAGATGTCGCAAGCTGGTAGAGGAGAAAGTGGCGAGTAGAGCCCTTAAGGTCGATGCTACGACGCATACAGAAGTTTGTAATGCCAAAAAAAAGGCCCGACACAACGACCATGCACAGGGCCATGCAAACCCTCATTTCACCACCCTTCTCAAGGTTCTAATCGCGCATTCAAGTAAATAATAACCAAAACTCTAAAAAAAACTAGAGGCTAAAGAAGGGAGGTCGGCCCTCCTTTCAAATTTTCTGGATTCTAAAATCCCTTTCTTGAAAAATCGCAAATTTCTGACTCCCTTCCCTTATGCTGAAGAAAGCTTAAACGAACATGATGCGATCTGCCCTTATCTCTCTCTTCTCACTCTGCGCTCCCTTTTTATGGGCAGCAGCAACGGCTATTGTACTAGACCTCCCACCACCCACCATGAGCGGCAATGTCGATCTCACAACAGGCGAGCTCTTCCTCGTTGAAACCGACCTTGTTGTCCGGTCTGCCGAGCCCTTCGCCATCATGCGAACACATGCAAGCGGCGAGTCGGAGGACGCAGAGTTTGGCATCTGGCACCTTGCAGAGGATAGGCTCCTCCTCTTCTTTAGCTACTCTACAACAAAGAAGCTGCAAAAAGAGAGCGAGCGGCGAAAATACTACGAGGAGACCATCTCCCTCCGCGAGCAGTCAGGACGCCTCACGCGATTTAGCATACCAAGCTCGTGGGGAATGTTCTTCAAGTATAAGGGAGATGCCACACTAGAGCCAGAGGGGATTGAACCTCTCTCTCTTGGTCCGATGAATGGCCGATCTAATTGGAAAAACAGTCGGCTCCTCTATAACCATCCTGGTCAATTTGAACTCATCAAAGGCTCTGGTGAGCGCTCCTACTACTGCGGCACTCATCACATTAATGGCTATCCTACAGGTTCACGTCTTGTACATACGGCAGACTACTACAGCCTAAAGGAGAGGTCTCTGCCAAATGGAAATCGAATTCTCTACTCCTATGATACAGCAGGAAGACCCTTAGAGATACGAGCCATTAATGCCGCTGGCAATATCCTCGGCTGGGCAAAATTCTCCTACAGAGAATGGCCTGCGGAGAGGGTAACCCGCATCGAGACAAGCGATGGGCAGTGGGCAGAATATCGCTACACAAACGTTATCGATATCCACGACGACCTTGGAGAGAGGCTCGCTGCGCGGCTAACATCTGTGCGGACCTCTCTTGGGAAAGCAGAGACCTACCTCTACAATGCGCCCCAATTCGGCCTCTCTAATATCGTCTCAAAAGAGGGAGGCCAGTGTGCGCTAGAGTATCTCGAAATTGAAGGCCAGCGGAGGGTCGCCCGCGAGCAACGTGCCAAGAGAGCACCCTTTCTCTGTAGCCGTTATGAATATTGGGAGGAGCGCGATGCCAAGGGAGACCCTCTCCATTTTGTCACACGGGTGCAAAATGATTATGGAGCCACCACCGAATACAAGAGCTCGAGTGCAACGCATCAACTCTCTGAGATCATCCACTACTTCAATTACGGCGCTTGGGACCGCCCCCACAGCGTTCGGGAGCAATTCACTTGGGCATCCGGAAATTTGCTCATCAAGCGGATTATCGATGCCGATGGAAAGGTAGTGGCCACACGTGAGCTCGCCTATGATGGCGCCGGCAACGTCCTTAAGGAGACCCTGCGAGGCTCTCTCACAGGCGGTGGAAGCGACACGCAGCTGGAGAGCCACAGCCACACCTACTCCTATAGTCAAGATGGGCGCAATCTCGTGCTTCAGGAATCCGATGGGGAGACAACCACAACGTATGCCTATCAGGGCGGATCCGATCTCTGCACTCTTAAACTGCAGCAGGGATCAGAGGGGGCTCTGCGCCAGCTCTTTCTGTATGATGAGAGCGCAGCGCTTATTCGAGAGGTGCGCGATGACGGCTCGTCTATTAATCCGGACGATCTCTCTGATGTGACAGAGCGATCGATCTTACGCATCACCAATCGAAAAGATGAGCCTGGTATTGGCCTTCCCGAGACCATTGAGGAGCGCTATTGGGATAGAACCAGCGGTGAGGAGCCTCTCCTTCGTAAAAGCTGGCTGCACTACGATGAGCGAAACCTGGTTATCTCAAAGGATATCTTTGATAGTCATAATCAGCATCGCTTAACGCTTAATACTCGCTATGACAAGGCGGGAAGGGTAGTTGAAGAGAGCTCCTCTGAAGGGCCGCTTCCAGACGGGTTTTCCCGAAAATTTTGGAGATGCCCAAGGAGCCAAATGGACGCCTTGGAGAAGAATGAGCCGGAAAGGACAATTCGCCTCGCTACCTCGTCCGACCCTCACGGTGTCGTGACCACCTACTCCTATGACTTTTTGAACCATCCCGTCAAAGAGGTGAGTGAGATTCCGCAGTTAGAGGGGCCACCACTTCCCACTCTCATCCAACGTGAGTTCGACCTCTTTGGCAATTGCACAAAAGAGGTGGATGCCCTTGGAACCCTCTTTGAGCGCACCTACAACGCGCGTGGCCAGCTGCTCTCGCACACCTATCCAGATGGAACGCGCGATGAGTACCTCTACTCTCTAAGCGGACGCCTTCTAAAAAAGAAGTTGCGAGACGGCATCACCCTTCGCACCGCTCGCGATGCGTTTAATCGGGTAGTTCTAGAAGAGACCCTATCACCAGTTGGCGAGATCATCAAAAAGGAGTCATTTGAGTATCGTGGGGAGAGGCTGATTTCGCGATGTGATGGGATGGGCGTCACCACTCAATACTCGTATAATGGAGCCGGCCTGCTGGTTGAAGAGCGCAGCACAAATCACCACAAGAGCTTTGAATGGGATGCCCTCGGCCGCAAGATAAAGCAGATCACCTGGTGCCATGAGGAGCGTAATGCAAGCGAGGTCTACATATGGTGCTACGATGTCCTGGACAGGGTGATCGAGGAGAGGATTGAGAACCTTGAGGGTGAGATCTTTAAAAGAGTTGAGTATGGCTACGATAGGGGCGGGCAAGCTTGTTATGTGGTGACCTATGATGCTGCAGGCGGAAGGGTCGAGGAGCGAAGCGAATTTGATGCCTTGGGGCGTCTTGTATCAAAGGTAGATGGCCTGGGCAATGTGACGCTAATCACCTATGAGGAGGGCCCTATTCCAAGATCGACCTGCATAGAGCCATGTGGCAGCAAAAGAGAGATAAGATACGACTGCAAGGGGCGCCCCCTGCTCATTGAAAGAAGAGACAGCGCCGGTGAGCCCCTTTCGCGCCTTGAGACGATCTACAACCAGCGCGGCTCAAAGATCGAAGAGAGGGAGACCCTCTTTACCAAAGGCTCTGCACCTTCGATTGAGACGAGAAAG
>JAKBAF010000150.1 GCA_021809305.1 bacterium | reverse complement strand
ACTCCTCCAGCGGATCAAGTGCCTTGCCCAGTTGATCAAAGAGAACCCCGATACTCTCTCTCAGTTCGATGTAGAGGCACCAACGACCTCTCTTGGCTTAGAGCAGTTAAGCGAGCTCTGCCAAGGAGCATCGAGAGCTCTTTCTAACATTGACAAGTCTCAGGTCTTAAAACCTCTTGACGGCAACTTTCTACCAGCACGCCGTGCTCTAACAGCTGAAGTGGAGAGGTTGAGAGGGATCGTCAATACCCTGATAAGCTGTGTAAATGAGGCTAAATTAAGGCTGAGCGACCCCAAAGGCTATACTCAAACTCGCCGTCAAATCTGCCAGATGCTTAAAGAGTATAATGGATTAAAAGCTGCTCTCGCTATTGCAGATCTTAAGAAAAATCTCGCAATTGTTAACAAGAATAGCGACCTGACGGTTCAAGAACAAACGAATCAGTTCTACTCTTTCTCTTGCGCACTCAACCTTGCCACTCTGCCCTGCTCTCTTTACAACGTAGCTCTTGTCGAAACTATAAATATCAAGTACCGGCTTGTTGCCCAAAGAGGCGGCTTTGGAGAAGGGGTAGAAGAGGCAACGCGCTCCTTCCTTCAAGGACTACAATGGGTCGATGAGGCAGAGTCTGAGCATCGAGCGGCTCAGCAAAGCTTAACCCCTCCAAGCTCTCTCCCCTCCCCTCTTGAGGTTTGCGAAGAGATTCATCGCGTTTGGAGAAAAGCCGCCCCCAAAATCAAAGAGCAATACTTTGCACTCAAGGACGCAAAGTCAGGAGAGACAAGGGAGAGCGCACTTGCCATACTCGGTCATACGATCCTCCATACGACCTTTTGTGCAGCAGAGATACGGACAAATTCGAAGCGCCAAGAGGTGCTAGAGAGCGAAAAGAAGAAAGCTTCTCATCCGCCTGAGGAGATTGAGACAAGCTCTTTTCTCAATGCCACGATCCACTATCAGCAGGTGGTCTTGAACCTCCATCATACCTTAATTGCCCACCTCTATGATCAGTTGGAGCTCGTCTGCAATCTGATAAAAGGGAGAGGGTGCGGGGCTATTAACACGAAAAACTCTCTATTTGACCCTGTTTCTCACTCAAAACGGAGCCGCAAAGCAGCTCTCCCTAAGCCCAGCGGAAAAAAACGACGCCGTCGCAGACCCGCCACCCCTCACGAGGAGTATAGACCGCCCGCCCCAAGAGAGAGCATCAAGGCTGTGGGTGAGCCTCCCATTCCCCCTCCAGAAAAGCCAAAAATCGCAGACAGAAGAGGTGGCCCCCCTACAAAGACCACACTTTTAGATACTCTTATCGCACACCAGCGCCTATCAAGAGAGACGCTGCGCCGGAGCTGTTTGGGCGATCATGACCGAGAGGTTCGGCAAAGACACTACTCTGAGTCGGCTGTCACCTTTCTCCTAAACCTTGAGGGCCTTTGCAGCCTTATCCGAACTATCCCTCAAGAAGATCCACTTCAATACGATAAGTCCATAGCCCTCTTGGACACTCTGCGCCGTCTTCTCGAGTGCGAGCTGCGCCGCGCGGTTGCCTACATTCCCCTTCTCTTTGAAGGAGCCCACCCTCTTGTGACGCTCTATCCTCAGGGTGGGGAGGGGTCAGAACTTCGCCACCAAGATATGGCTCTCTACTACGACCTTCTCTATAGCGCAAGTGAGCTCTCCCCTGCACTCATGGAGCTAAAGCCAATCTTAGGATCACTTGAGAGAGTTGTCGGAAGGTTAGAGATGTCTAACCTCATTCTCAACTATCGGGAGAATGCGAGACATCGAGGGATCGATCGATGGAGTGCAGAATCAGCCGAATTCCTGAACTTTGTCGACACTCTCTCTTCTAAGGATGAGAGTGATCGTGCAGGGAAGAGGCTCACCCAAGAGTACCTTCTTCCGGGGCTAGAAGGGCTAATGAATTTGCAACTCTGGGTATCCTGCTATGCAGTAGATGAGCCGCTAGAGATTCCTGAGACTTGCATGGAATCGATCTTGGCCTTGCAACGGGAGAGTCCCTTAGGCCGAATAGAGAGCCAATGGATAAGCGATGAGAGCGCGAAAGAGGTAGAAGAGCTGCCCCATCAAGCCGCGCTCACCTCGCATGTTACCTCTGCTGGAGAGGCAGAGAGGCTCCTCCGGCAGACAGTACGGCTTGTTCAACTTAAAAAAGCCTCTCCTCTTTTCCGAAGCGACATCGATGGAGCCTGGAGGCGGTCGCTGCGCGATAGCTGCATCGAAGATCTGCTCCACGATCTGGACTACCTACTCTCATCTTTTCAAACACAGGCAAGCAGCTCCACCTTAAGCCCCTCCCATGACTGCCTCAATACTCTTCATGCCGCCCTTCGAGCGCTCACAAGAGCTCAACTGATCAACCTCGCCCACCTGCCTCTCTATCGCAATGGATCGCATCTACTCACGCAAGCCGCCGGCTCCTTCTCCTCGTCACTCTTCTATTGCCCGGATCCCGTCTTACTAAATCAACAGCTGCATAGCCTGGAGAGCGATCTTGTTGACCTCTCGGTCCTCCGAGATGCCATCCATACTATCCCCTCACTTGATAGGGAGTCCGATAGTTGGCTTCACCGAGCGAGAAGAAGCCTGAACAATCCAGGAAAGCCCCACAAAGATGACCATTTTGCGCTCGCTGCCCGACGCTTATACAAGATCACACGGCGAGAGGTAGCTCTCCACGGCAAAGAAGAGGGATGGACCCACATTGAAAAGGGAGATAGGGTCAGCAATGAGCGGCACGAGCGCGATCTAGAGGCTGCTCGCCAATTTCAACACCTCTACCTCTTTCCCCTCATTGCCACACTCTGTACCACCCTACATAACAGCCTCCCTCAAAACTCGGATGATCAGATGCGTGCCCTTGCCGAATTTCAAGAGCCGGGCAAGGAAGAGTAAAAGCCCGCTGTTGTAATTCGCCGGTCAAGCCGCAACTAACAATCAACTATATCCAATCTACTTGCTAAAAATACTAAAATACGCTACTATTTTTAGTTAAATTTCATATGGAAGAAAAAAATGGAAGAGTCAACTCGCTGTGGGTCCATAAACTTTTATAATAAGATTGATCAGTTGGAAAGACTGATTAAGGACTTGGGGGAAGGGTGCAATCCATCGTTACGGGGGGACGTAATTGAAACGATCGTTAACATTCAACGTAGCACAACCGAGCAATGTAGCCGAGAATACCAAGAGATAGTAGCAAAAGGAGGTGATACAAAGGCGTACATTCAAGACGAGGTTGTTCCGATAAACGCTCGTCTTACAAAATTGCTCTCCCTTGCCTCTTCTCTTTGGTCCGAGCATCTAAACGAGCTAGAAGCTGAAGTTATCCGCATGAGAGCGGAGGCGCAGCCATCAATTGAGTGCGGAGGGGCGCGAGAGACCTCTGAGAGGGAGCGAGCGGTCGTTGTGTCCAATCTCATCCTCGGCGCAATATCCACTCCTAATAATTGGCCCGGATTTGTCTGGAAGGTGACGGGAGATGCCGCATCACATACTGTTATTGGAACGATTCACGCTTGCCCTCAGATATTCTTAGAAAACGTTCATATCAAGGAGGCCGTAGAATGCGCCGATGTTGTCTATTTTGAAGGCAATGCTGAAGATCCATTAGTGGACTCCCGCACCACGGAATCTAATTATCTTGTTCATATGGATCGCAAGTTGCAAACGCTTGCCCGAGAGAGGCAAAAGAGGATTGTATTTTTCGAAACGCTCGAAAAGCAGGAGGAAACGGTACCTCACCTGCGGCTTACGAATGCTAATGGGCCCCTTCTTGAAAGTCTAAAGGCGATTAATTTGATATATCAGTGGGGAGTAGGAGGTGAGCGATTTATAGATCTAATTCGCGAAGACATCCCAGAAGAGCTCTTGTCGGTTCTTTTGTTTGATCGAAATGAAGAGTGGATTAAAGAGCACAAGCTTGTGGATAAACTTAAAAGGGGTTCTAAGAGCCGTCTTGTTGTTGTTGGTTTCGCCCATACGCTTTGGGAAAGAGGGTTGATCGCCTCCTTTGAGAGGGCCGGACTCAAGGTCGAGCGCCTCTCTCAATCCACTTAAGAATTTGCCTCTTTCAGGTAGTGGGCGTTAGGAGAAATGCCCGGTCAAACAAAGGAATTGCCCAAGAAGCGCCTAGTGCAGTAGAATTGGCCTCTTCGATTAACGCCTAGGGGGTATGAGATGGCAAAGAAGCGCGAGATGGTCAAATTAAAGAGCACTGAGAGCGATGAGTTCTACTTCACCGAAAAAAATAAGACCAACACGCCAGGCCGGATCGAGTTGCGCAAATTCGATAAGCGGCTGCGCAAACATGTCGTCTTCAAAGAGTCCAA
>JAKBAF010000149.1 GCA_021809305.1 bacterium | reverse complement strand
CCATGCAAGTGCTCTACCCCTGAGCTATCTGGGCCCTGAGCTATCTGGGAACTGGCATGCGCTACTGACGTTTGCGCACACCTTGAAACTGCATCTATGGTACCGCCGTGCTGAAATATGATCAATCCCGTTAACGATGGCGATAGATAATTCGAGCCTTAGTTAGGTCGTAAGGAGACATCTCAACTGTAACCGAGTCCCCTACGAGAACTCGAATGTTGCGCATGCGCATCTTGCCACAGAGGTACGCGATTACCTTCACTCCATTTTCCAAGACAACGCGAAACGTCATATTGGGAAGAAGCTCTTCAATGACCCCTAGAACCTTGATCGTATCTTCTTTTGGCATAATGCTCGAGCCGAGACCACTCCACAGTAGATTCCGGCGAAATCTTATGCCGCTCCTTCCTTAATGTCAACCAATTCACCACGAGACACAAAGAGCCAGGCGCGCTACCCTCTTTGCATAGCCCTCCTAAATTGTGGTAAAATACCGCCATGGAAAGAGAAGAGGTCTGACATATGGCAAGTTTGGGCGAAAAAGAGGCGGCTATTAGGGCTCTCTTTGCCTCTTGCACGCAAGCTGAAGAGAAGTACGAGAAAATAATCGAGCTTGGCAGGCGTGCTCCTCGCTTAAGCCCCGAATACAGGACTCAAGAGGCCCTTGTCCCTGGCTGCCAGAGCGCGCTCTACCTTCGGAGCTATCTCGTAGAGGGTAAGATCTTCTTTGAAGCCGATTGCGACTCGCTCATCTCAAAGGGTCTTGCTGCCCTTGTGATAAGCGTCTATAGCGGCGAGCGGCCTGAAATTCTTCTTACCTCACCTCCGAGCTTTCTCGAGGCAACTGGCATACCAGCTCACCTCTCTCCTACCCGGGCTGGAGGTCTTGCGAGCATCCACCTCCGAATGAAGCAAGAGGCTCTAAAGGCACTTCTCTTGCCAAAAACATCTTTTAAAGAGGGGTCGCCCTAATTCTCTCAGCTATCTCAACGCCAAGTACGAAAAGGGCAAAGAGGACAATTGCTAAAAGGAGCGATCTCCCTCCCCAGACCCGAAAATGACCCTTGCATCTTTGCACGTAGCGGCCCGACCAGACCATAAGTGCTGGAATCAGTCCATTTAGGACGGTATCGCCAAAGCCGCCTGTCGTTTCTAAGGCGATGATAAAGGCTCTTGGATAGTTAATCGCAAAAATGAGAGAGGGTATCGCCACCAGGAGAGTTAGGCTCCCCTTTTCGTAGCGACTACCACGCAATTTTAGACCATCTGCTAAAAAGTCATAGAGCCCAAGGCCGATTCCTAGGAAAGAGGTCACAAGGGCAAAGAAGGCGAAGAACTCTCCAACAGCTGAGATCCACTTAGCCACCACATGGTGGCGAAAGGAGTGGGTGGCACTACTGCCCAACCTCAGCGCCTCCTCAAGGCCGTGCTGACCCTCAAAGGGAACAATACCCAAAAAGAGCGCCTGCCAGAGTGCATAGATTACAAAGGCAATTATGGCTCCTCCAATAATTGCCGTCCGCAACCGGGCCCCATCCCCATCCAAATAGATCACAAGACTTGGTACGATCGCCTGGTAGCTAAAGATGGTAAGAAGGAGGGGCAGAGAAGCGATACCCTCGGACCAGCTAGCTCGCAAGAGGAGACTGCCCGAGACCTCTCCTACACCTGCCATAACAAGGAGCCCATAGGCGACAACCATGCCGACAAAGAGTATCGCATTAACCCGTCCTACACTCTTGTTCCCAAGAAAAATTACAAAGGAGAAGAGGGCAACAAAGAGGGTGCAAGCGATAGAGCGGCTTAAACTTATCCCTGAGCTGCTTTTGCCGGCTAAGATGAGTAGATCACCGCCTCCTGCCGCATAGGCGATGAGCGAGGCGTAGGCGATGAAGAGGAAGAGAATAACGACAACTACTTTACCAAAGGGGCCAATGAGACGCGCCGCCATTGAGACGAAGCTCGCTCCCCGCTCCATCCAGAGGTTCGCCTCAACAAAGAGCAGCCCCGTTATCGCCATAAAGGCGCAGCAGATCGTCATTAGAGCAAGTGATGGAATAAACCCAGATGGGCCGGTTGATACAGGGAGCGCTAGCATCCCTCCGCCAATACAGGTGCCTGCAACAAGGGCCATAACCGAAAAGATATTTCCGCGCTTCGTCTGCTCAGGAAGTGACATCGCCTGCTAACTCCAACTACTCCAAGAACGGCCTGGCAGTTTCGACTGATCCCCCCTTTATGCGCAAGCAGCAGTTGGATGACTTTCAGGGCACAGCAAGAAGCGGAAGGGAGACGATAGCTATCTTCCCATAGAAATTACTTATCTTTCCAAAGACGGCCCAACCACTCGCACTGATGGCTAAAATGCCACCTGCTATAAACAGGTAATCTTATCCTGGGGTGAGCCGGTGATAACCATCTCACCACCCTGCGTTAGAAAGACGTTGCACTCTAGCCTCACGCCGAATTGGCCTGGAAGGTAGATACCAGGCTCTATTGAGAAGCATGAGCCTGGCAGGAGGCGACGGATGTCGTGCGTCTCAAAGTCATCGAGGTGGGCGCCAGAGCCGTGGATACTCTCGTCGATGTCGTGGCCCGTGCGGTGGAGAAAGTAGGGGCCGTAGCCAGCCAACTCAATTGGAGCCCTTGCCACATTGTCAACCTCAAAGCCGTAAACAGGCTCGCCACCTCTGAGGCGATCTTGAATGAGGGAGAGGGCCGCGTTTCGCGAAAGCACAATCAGGTCAAAGAGAGCTTGCTGCTCCGGTGTGGGCGCAGCCGCAGCTGTCGCTACAAAGCAGAGATCGGCATAGAGGGCTCCCTCTTGCTTCTTCTTGCAGAAGAGGTCGATGAGAATCCAATCTCCGCGCTTGATGGGCAGGGAGTGGGCGGCGGTCGGGTTGTAGTGGGGATCGGCTGTGTTGGCATTTACAGAGACGTTCGGAGCGTGTTCTGTCATAAAATCGCAAGCTGCAAAATGGCCGAGTATAAACTCCTGCACATCAAATTCAGTGATGGGAGTTGAGGCATCGAGGTGAGCTTTGATCCAATCAAATGCGCGCGAGGCTGCCTCTGCGCAAATAGTGGCGGCTTGGATGTGGCTCTCCTGCTGAAAAGCGCTCTTCTTAGGAAGGGCAGCCTGGAGACAGGGAGCCGAGGAGACGACCTCGACACCTAGCAAGCGGATGAGATCGAGTGTTCCGCCATCGACATGAGAGAGGGATGGAAGGGCTGCATTTGGGCTGTACTCCATAGCAATCCGCCGCTTGCCTGCAAGAAGCGTCTTTAAGGCCTCAGCTAAACTGCGCCAAGAGGCGAAGGTGGAGAGGGTGCCCGGAAGGTGGTCTAGTGTATGGGGCTCGATTGCGTGAACGAGCTTAATAGGCTCTCCACTTGCTGGAATCCAGTAGAAGAGACGCCTCGAGAGGATATAGTGAGCGGGTATCTTTAGAAGGGGCAGGGCGGAGATGTTGGAGCGCTTGTTATCGTAGATAAGCCAGCCATCAAGGCCGCCCTCTTTTAAAGCGCCTTTAGCGCATGTGATGAGGTCATTTGTCTCATTCATTGGCATCTCCTTTAGCCGTTGAGGCACTGGATGAGTGCCGAGGCAGCAATTATTCTAAGAAAGAGGGAGGGCTCCGCGAGCCTCTCTGTCAGAAAAGGAAGAGAGGAGTGGCAGCAGGTCCGTCCGAGGCTTTCAAGGATTTTTACACGAAGCTCAAAATCAGCTGTAGCATACGCCTCCTCAAGTATTGCAACAGCGGATCGCTCTTGGCCAAAGAGGGCGAGCGCAAGTGCTGCTTGGATGCGAACCTGCCGATCATCATCGTCGAGGAGCGCATGGACCTCGCTCAAAGCACCATCACCCCCCTCTTCGATAAGAGCGACAGCTGCAAGGCCTGAGATACCCCAGCTATGCTCTTTGAGAAAGGTGCGCAAAGCCTCCTCGGCAAGCGATGGGGCAATTGGCGCTAGTAGGGAGAGAAGATCTAAGCGAGTGAGCTGATTCATCACCTCGGGGTAGTTTGAGATCAGAGGCGAGTGTTGATGGGTCGAAGGGGCAAGAGTTGGAAAGAGGGGGTGCTCCTTCTCCCACATCCAACGACCTGGCTCATTTACAAAAATTGAGTAGAGCAGATTTGCAGCCTCTGGAGCTCTTAGGCGCTGCTCAATCAAGCCTAAGGCCAGATTGGCACAAACATAGGGGTCCTTGTGGGTAAAGGCATGCTCCTCAGCAAGCGGCAGAGCGTACCTACCTGCTCGCCGAATGGCCGCTGCCGCAAGACGCGACTCCCCAGATGACCGGCTCCTAAGGAAGCGATTTAGAGCTTTCGGTCCCCGAACATCGCCATGGCT
>JAKBAF010000148.1 GCA_021809305.1 bacterium | reverse complement strand
ATACTTTTTGTCGCGCTCGGTCACGCCGCAACAGAGGCGGTTGGCCCCAAAGCGCTTGTGGATTTCTTGAACGATCGCTTCCCTATCGAAGCGATCTATCTCGATCTTCTAAATCCCTTCTAGTACGAGGTGATTGCAAAAGTCCAGTTTAACCGACAACTGAAGTTTTGCAATCACCTCGTATGTCATCCCATGTACTAGCGCGAACTCTCATCCTGTGTGGGAGATGGCTTCTGAGAGAAGACGCGCTCACCAAGGGGCTTGGGCTCTCCGACGTAAGATTCTTGTATCTTTTTGGCCAGTTCCTGAACGCGCTTTGCCTGCGGCGATTCTGCCTCAAGCTTTAGGGAGTGCTCCATAGCACGGACCTCGGGGAGCTTGGGTGCTGGCATCCCAGGTGGTACTGGCTCTAAAGGTTCCGCCCGATGCCTCTGTGTTTCGTGGATGGCTCGCAGGGCTGCATCCTGCGCTGCAGGATTGATACCAAGCCGCTGCTCAAGCTTCCTTCTTGCTCGCTCAATTCGCCTGGCCTCTGCGGGAGCATTCGAGCCAGTTGCCTTGGGCTTATCTTGTGATCCTCCAGCTCGTTCGATCAATGACATTCTCGCCCTCCAAAGACTGTACAGTTTGCATTGTATGAGGGAAGTGATTTTTACGGAATGGTCTTGGCTTCCCAGTCTCGGCGGCTCTGACATTAGATACCCGGTCATGAGCAGGGTATAGGCCCTTGATGGAAAATCACTTAGAGCTATAATACACGTGCTAAGGCAGAGGTTGGCACAAAATAATCTACCCCGCCTTAAATTATGGACCCGCCCTAATTATGGACCAGCCTCCCAATATGCAACCCATTCCAGGTAAGCAAAACGTCTATACAACGCTTGAGGAGCGAGGGCTCATCGACGCGGTAACAAGCCCACATCTGAGGGAACTTCTCAAGGAGCCTATCACCCTCTATCACGGGATCGATCCAAGCGCTGATAGCCTTCATCTTGGTAATTTAGTAGGGCTTATTGTCCTGGCCCACTTTCAGAGAGCTGGCCACAAGGTGATTGCCCTTGTTGGGGGAGCAACAGGTTTTATTGGAGATCCCTCTGGTAGAAGTGAGGAGCGCACCCTTCTTACCCCTGAAACCCTTCAAGTAAACCTTGCAGGGATAAGACGGGATTTAATGGCTGTGCTCGGTACAGGGAGCCTTTCCGCCTCGACCCTTGCCGCCTCAACCCTTGTGCTCAATAACTACGACTGGTTCAAGGATCTGACCTTTATTGATTTTTTGCGCGAGGTGGGCAAGCATTTCCGGATGGGGAGCATGCTTGGCAAGGAGATGGTTAGAAATCGCCTGAGCTCATCTGAGGGAATTAGCTTCACAGAGTTTAGCTATCAGCTTCTCCAGGCATACGATTTTCTCTACCTCTATGATACCTATAACTGCTCTCTTGAGCTTGGAGGCTCGGATCAGTGGGGCAATATTACCGCCGGCATTGAGCTTGTTCGCAAGGCGAGAGGCGCTACAACCTACGGGTTGACCTGGCCGCTTCTCCTTCGCTCTGACGGTAAGAAGTTTGGCAAGAGCGAGAGTGGAGCGGTTTGGCTCTCTAAAGAGAAGCTCTCTCCTTATGAGTTCTACCAATACCTCGTCCGAGTACCAGATCTAGATGTAATTGGGCTCATGCAGAAGCTGACCTTTATCCCCATGGAGGAGATCAAAGAATGGGAGAGAAGGATGGGAGAGCCCTCATACCCCCCCAATGAGGCGCAGAAGCGTCTTGCTGCTGAGCTGACAGAGCTTGTCCACGGTGAGGAGGCCCGGGAGCTTGCCGTGCGTGTGACAGAGGGGGTCTCTCCAGGAGGGCGTGCTAAGATATTGACGAGGGAGGCCCTAAGCGAGCTGGCGCAACACATGCCCACACACGATCTTCCTCTTCATGCGGTGGTGGACCAGAAACTCATTGATCTACTTGTAGCCACCCACCTCCTCGCTAGTAAGGGCGAGGCGCGCAGGCTGATCCGGGGAGGAGGCCTCTCTCTTAATGAGAGCCTCATTGATGATGAAGAGCGGGTGGTTCGGCAGGAAGATCTTATCGAAGGAGAGCTGCTGCTCCTTCGGCTTGGAAAAAAAAGAGCAGTATTGATTCGCGTTGGTTAAAGAAAACATGTTGTTGCAAAATCGATGTCCGCGCAAGAATAGCAACATGTTGGACTGAAATAAAAGATCTAGTGGTGTGCTCTAAAGTTTTAGGAGTCTTGGTATGGCAACGATGACAAAAAAGAAATTAATTACCGCCATTGCGCAAGAGCGGCAGATGCATCCCAATGAGGTCAGGAATGTCATCCAGTCTTTTCTGGATAAGCTTACTGAGTGCCTCGTCGATGGCTATCGGCTCGAGTTTCGCGATTTTGGCGTCTTTGAGGTAGTTCAGCGGAAGCAGAAGGTTGGACGGAATCCAAAAAATGCCGGTATCCCGATTATCATCCCTCAACGTCCAGCTGTTAAATTTACTCCTGGTAAAAAGATGCGCAAGCAAATTGAGGATCGCCTTCCTTAAAAGGGTATGGCCCCCTCTTATCTGGCGATAGAAACCCTTTCTATGGTAGTCTACTCGTTCGGCTATAGCGAGATCGGAGAGTATGTCTTTTTCGAAGGTTTTTTTTATCGCTGTTGTGGGCCTCTTTGGCTTTATTGGGGCCATGGCTCTTGTAAAGAGAGGGAGAGGATCGGCTGAATTTCCAAGAGAGACAAGTGGTCTTTCTAATGAAGTTGTGGCCATTGCGCTCCATCCTCAAGAGCGTGGGGGAGAGCACTCTCTTCTCCCTGGCACGGCCGTTCTCTCCGGAACACCTGATGCTCTGGCTCATGCCACTACCGCAGGCTCGCTTCGGGACCCGCCTCAAGCTGCAAAAGAGAGCGCCCTATCGAATCTCCCTGTAAACGTCTCAATGGTTCAAGAGAGGCTTCTTCCCGACGCCGATTGTATAGGACGCCTCTTTCAAATTGGCCAGACAGAATTTCCCTTTATCGAAACCGTGATCTACTCACGTCGCGTTCCTTGGTTTAAAGAGGGGGCAGCGTGGATCGTCGATTATGCAAATTACTATCAAACTTCTCGCCACTTAATTGGTCGGAGCTTAAATGGTGGGCGCAACTACGACGATCAGAGGGTCTCAAATGGGGATCGATTTAATGTCTTTAAGAAGGACTACAAGGTCCGCTTTCGCCTCGTTGTTGACACAAGCCGCTGTCTCATGTGGGTCTACTGCATTGACGATGAAGCAGGGACAAAGACCCTTTTAAAGCGCTACCCCGTTGGCTTAGGAAGGCAAGATCCAAGTCATCCCTCTGGGCTGCTGAGCCCCCTGGGAACCTACACTTTGGGTAAGAATTTCGCCACTTTCAGAAAAGAGTCGATGGGCATTCACAACGGGGAGCGCAAAGAGCTGATTCGCGTCTTTGGAACGCGTTGGATCCCCTTTGGACAAGAGGTAAAGGAGTGCTCAGCACCCGCAACCGGACTTGGCCTTCACGGCTGTCCCTGGGTCCCGGTTGAGGGAGATGAGAGCGCAGGGCTTGTTGAAGATCGATCAGGTCTCGGTGGCTACAAGAGCGATGGCTGTATTCGCTTAGCTACAGATGATATGGAAGAGCTCTTCTCGATCATCATCACAAAGCCCACAGAGATTTCGATAGTTAGTGATATTTTTAGTGACGAGTCGCAGACCCACCCAGAGTGAGGCAGTAGAGTTATGGCCGTTTTAGATCACGAAAAGCAGATCATCGAGTATGAAGCGACGATTCGCAGCCTTAAGGAAAAGAAGGATGGCGCAAGGCTTCTGTCTCAGAGCGAGACGCGAAAGCTTGAGCTAAAGCTTGAGAAACTCAAGGAAAAAGTCTATTCCAAGCTCACGCCTGTTGAGCGGCTTGCCATCTGCCGCCACTCTGGCCGGCCAGGCTCCCTCGACTACATCCGCTTCCTTTGTGATGAATTTGTTGAGCTGCACGGTGATCGCTCCTTTGGCGATGATGCCGCCATCATCGGCGGACTCTGTCGGATTCGGGGTGAGCGCTTTGTCATTATCGGACAGGAGAAGGGGTGCGATACAGAGAGCCGGCTAAAGCGCAATTTTGGAATGTGTCACCCTGAGGGGTTTCGTAAGGCGCTTCGGCTCATGCGACTTGGGAGCAAGTTCAAGTTACCTGTCATTACACTAATTGACACCTCTGGCGCCTATCCAGGTCTTGCAGCAGAGGAGCGTGGGCAGGCTTGGGCAATTGCGGAGAATCTAAGAGAGATGTCTCGCCTTCCTACCCCCATCATTGTTGTGGTAATCGGGGAAGCTGGCTCTGGCGGTGCGCTCGC
>JAKBAF010000147.1 GCA_021809305.1 bacterium | reverse complement strand
AGCTCCAAGTGGCCAAATATTTTTGGTATGGTCTCTGTCACCATCGATCTCCCTCCTTAAGTTTTGTTCCGTTTCAACCAACTTGGTTTTTACGCCAAAGAGGTATTTTTGCCAATGTCAGACCCTCGCCAATCAGAGCAATCGCATTCGACACACGTCGCCTTGCTGCTCTATGAATTGCAATCAAGAGAACTCTTCGCCCAGCTTCCCCTATGACACTGAGGCACAAGAGGATCTCTACATCGCCTTTAACGCTAGCGCAAAAGAGCTCGCCCTGACCTCTACCCGATCGCGACAACTTGCGCTGTTGTCGGCTCATCGACACATCGCTTCAGCCATCGCGTGACTTTGTTGCAGAGAACACGGCAAAGAGAGCCGCATAATCGCTGCTCCATTGACGCGCCGGAGCCAAGAGCGAATGGATTTAAAGGTCTCCTTTGTTACCCTTCTCCTTCTCCCCCTCCCCTTTATTACGCTCTTTATCTTTTTTCTCAGCTCTGTCTCCTAGCTCATTCCTAAGGCTCTCTTCTTCCCTAGCTCGCACAGGATTGCCCCCCTTTAGCCAACGCGGCGCCTTGACTGTTCTCTTTTTGACCCCTTCATGGGCTGGAGGACCCGCTTCTTCTCGTTCAACTCCTCCGGCCCTTCCCTCAGCTATTTCATGCAACGCCTTCTGCATCACCTCTTGACTCATCGACTCTGCCATACGGCCCGCTAGTTCCTTTGTGACTAGCCCTATTACAAAGGTGGCCAGCGCTTCTTTATCCTTTTGTTGCGGCTTTTCTTGCCTGCCTCTTTGTCCAACTCTTTTTCCCTCAGCCTCAAGTTTTTCTCGCCTTCTAACTTCTCGAAGCGAGGTGTGTTTTTTGATTGCTTTTTCAACCTCTTCTTCGTCAGGCCACCGGATGGAGACCTCGATGTTGGTCGCTTCGCTCCACGCAAGTTGGACACTATCTCCTTTTTTAAGGACCTCATCAATAAGCTGTTCCCCAAGGCACTTCTCTAACCTATCTTTAACGTGCAGGATGACAGGCCTTAGCCCAAGATCAGCTCCAAACTCCTGATCAAATAGATCCGACCAAATTCGTTCATCGACAGAGAGGATATTGATTTCCAAACGATCTTCCAATTCATTGCAAATAGATTTCACCTTGGACTTCATGATTTCTCGCATCATCTCCCTATCCAAGGGTCGGAAAGGGATCACCTCGCGAATATGGCTTAGAAACTCAGGCCCAATATCAGTCTTGATAGCCTCGCTCGTTATCTTTATCGCATCATCAATTGCGGCCGGCTCATCAGACCAGTTGATTTTCGCGATTTCTTGGGCCTTTAGATTTGATGTCATGACAATAATGATCTTCTTACAGTCCACCTTTCTTCCATTGCCATCTGTTAAGCCTCCTGCATCGAGAAGTCCAAGTAAAAGTTCACAAACCCTGCGGTGTGCCTTCTCCACCTCATCAAAGAGAACTATCGCATTGGGGTGCATCGTAATGCCGTTTGTCAGCTGTCCTCCTGCCCGATGGCCGCTATAACCTTTGGAAGCACCTATTAGTCTATTAACATCCTCCTCTTTTTGGTATTCGCTCATGTCGTATCGCAATACTTCTCGACCCAGTGCGCTGCCCATTGCGAGTGCAAGCTCAGTTTTACCCGTGCCACTTGGGCCTACAAAGAAAAGCAAGAGAGGTTTTGTTTGGCTCTCGGTTATTTTTGTATTAAAAACGCAGCACAATTCATACGCCTTTTTAGTAGCGTACGGCTGCCCCATCACTCTTTCTTCCAATTCCTCCTTCACACGTGCTAGGCGTCCTGGGCTAAAACCCTTAATATTAATTTCTTCGCACTGCTTGAACCGCTGTTGCGCTCGTCCTCGGGTCATCGTTATCTTGGGGCAATCTGCAATTCTGAGTTTTTTCAACGTGATGGGGAGTTTCATAATTGTTGCGTCAGTGATTTCATCGCCCCCTATTAGAACAAACCTTTCTAAGGTCTGAGGGAAACTACGAAAGAATGTATCGTAAACCTTAGACGACTCTTTCTTTTCCTCAGTTTTAATTTTTAATATTTTAAGGGGAAGGTCTGCAAGATTTAAAATGAGCCTAGGGGCGATGTCTCCAAAAGCACATTCGATGAATACAAGCCTTTCAAGTTTTAATGGGAGAGCGACTCCACAAGAAAAATGACAATATGCAAATGTTAAATGTTTTAATTGTTCGCTGGAAACTACGCTAAATTCTATATCCTCTGAATTTCCACTAGCATTAAAAGAGAACTCTTTCATCCCGAGATATGGAGATTTTTCTATGATCCTGTGTATATCTTGACGTTGAGAAGGCTCTATCCATATTGTGGTGCGACCCGATTCCATAAAATTACCTCCTTTATTCTTAAGGCAAAAAAAATGATTACACCCCGCATGCTACTGCGAAGATGGTTTGTGCACAAGTTGTAAATTTTCAGTTACAAAAAAAACATACTGCTCATAAATTCCAAAAACGCGTATAAGGGAGCCCCAAGAAGAATTTACTGCCCAGGAAGAGGCAAGCGCTTCTGGCTCCTTATATTCTATAAAAGAGGTTCAACGATGGAAGGTGCGATACCAAAGTTAGAAGGTTTTGTTATCAACCCAGGTATATTCAATTTTCCTCCAAGAAGCACGACAGAAAAAGTAAAAGAGCATGTAAGCGAGGTTATGACTTACCTCGAACGCTTTGCACTTCCGTACCCTAGAGTCGTTATCGATACTTTCAATTTTGTTGAAAAAAACTATAGGGCGCAGAGTTGCTGCCTTTATGGAGACTCCTTGTCAAAAATAGGGCTCAAAAGATTGGAGTTAGTTAACTGTTGTTTTAAAACGGCAGTCCATTTATCGCCTTGCCTCGAGAGATTAGAATTAAAAAACTGCTATTTTGATAAAAGTGTTTTTTTGGATTTTGGAGAAGCTAAGCTCATTAGTTTGAAAATTGAATATAAGGAAGAGGAAAAAGAGATAGGGAGTAGCGGCCCAATCGGCGCAGAAAAGTTTAGCAAAGTGAGCGACGACTGTTTTAACTCGCTTCCCGACACACTAATCGAGTGTCTTTTAATGGACACCAATGTGACCAATAAAACAATTATGAAATTACCTCTGTCGTTGGCAACGCTTGGGATCGTTAACTGTGCTAGGGTGAAGTTAACACTAAGCCGAGCCTCTCTGCGATTTAGAAATTGCCAAATCAGTGGGCTAACTCAAGACCTTCTGACCGAGAGAATAAAAGCGGAGCTTGAAGAAAAAGTAAAGGAACAACTGTATGCCGTCGAGAAGGCCTATGACTTCTTCTGTATATTTAATAATAGACTTAATCCCGCAAGACCGCCTTCTCTCTATTTTGTAGGGCCAACCGGCGTGGGCAAAACCCTCCTTGCCTTGGCAATGGAAAAGGTGTTTGAACGCAAAGTGTTGCGATTTGATATGAGCGAATACCAAAAGGAAGGGGATGTCAATAAGCTAATAGGTTCTGCTATAGGTTATATCGGCCATAAGGCTGGAGGACAGCTGACTAACGGCATTACGATGCATCCCAAGGCGATAGTTCTCTTTGATGAGGTGGAGAAGGCGCATCGCAGTGTCCATAAACTTTTACTAGGACTTCTCGATGCAGGACGCTTAACAGATGGCAATGGAAGACAGGTGAACTGTAAGAAGATCATTATTGTCATGACATCAAATCTAAAGGCCCAAGAGATCGCGGAACTCGACTGGAGTAACGCATCGAGCGCTATAGACGCAACTATAAAGATAGCGAAAGAGGCTATGGCAGCTGAGATCGCGCCTGAGTTTGTCGGACGCATTTACGAAGTGATCCCCTTCCGACCACTAAGTAAGGAAATGATGGAGGGGATCATGAAATCTAAGGTAAAACTTATTCGTAACGAGCTGGAAGACGGGTACGAAATCAACATCCTCTCCATCGATCCGGACATTTGGAAGATTCTGTTTAATAAGAATTTCAATAGCGATCTTGGGCTGAGACCTCTCGTCATTCAACTTGAACAGATGTTAGGAAGGTGCCTTGGAGAGGGGCTTGCCAATGGAACATTCGAGCGAGGTGATAGCTTCAGGCTTATTTGGAAAGGTGATAAGGTCGAAGCTGTTACCATATGGCCTGAAGATGATCACAAAGGCATCATCAAGCGCATTTCGCAGCGCAAAACAAGGGAAGAGAGAAGAGTTAAGAACGAAGAGGAAGAGGCTAAACAAGAGGCAGAGGCTGAAGGACGAATGGCCGAAATTATGGCACAAGAAACAGCAGTTAAGCAAGCTCGGGTTGAAAAAATGGATGGACTTTTGAAAGCCGCTAGAGACAAGAAAAGTGAGAGTATGCCGGTGGTGAGTATCAG
>JAKBAF010000146.1 GCA_021809305.1 bacterium | reverse complement strand
GTTACCTGACGGGTGAGGAGTTTACAGATGGGCTGACAGGCGGTGAGGGGACCTTCTGTATGTGCTCTTTCTGGTATGTGGAGTGTCTAAGCCGCGCAGGTGATGTCCACAAGGCGCGTTTCATCTTCGAAAAGATGTTAGGCTATGCTAGCCATCTGGGTCTCTACGCTGAGGAGCTGGGCCCCACAGCTGAGCATCTTGGAAACTTCCCGCAGGCCTTCACCCATATCGGCCTTATCAGCGCTGCTTATCATCTCGACCTCTCACTTGGCGCTGGCAACCATGCTTAAATAAAGAGCTTCTCCAGGCAATAGTGTGCTGAAGAAGCTCTGGCTTAATTGCTTATGACGAGCAGGCGCTCTCGCACTTCTCATATGAGGGCTGAGAAAGGCAGAAGGTGTTGCCGTCAGGGTCTTTGAAAAGGGTATAGGAGCCCCAAGACTCTTTTGTGGGAGGGCAGGTAAACTCGACCCCTTTTTTGCAAAGTGATTCATAGGTCTTATCGAGATTCTCTGTCTCAAAGACGATCGGATTAAATGTTCCAATGCGATCTTCACTACCTGCTGGCGTAAAGAGGACGAGCTGGGTCTCACCGCCTGGTATTTTGAGCTCAATCCAGCGCTGGCCGCCCTGCCATGGCATATCGCATACCAATTCAAAGCCAAGCTTCTTGGTGTAGAACTCGAGGGCTACATCCTGGTTCTTGACGGGGACTGTGACGTGCTTAATTCTCATCTAGTATCTCCTTCTCCATTTAAAATAATCAGTAATTAAATAGGCCATCTGAGGCTCTTTCGGGTTGTAGTATAGCAGGCCATCCCTCTCGCAGGCGAGGGGTAACGGAGTGATTTTTCTATTTAGAAAAAAAATGGCTTGGTGTATCATCGATGAACTAAATTGGGGAAAAGATGAAAAGGGTAGAAGAGGTTTTGGTCCCGCCGGCGAAGGTGGAAGAGAGAGCTTGTTATGGATCGGCCCTCCTTGGTGGGGTGGCGCTAGCTGTTGCTCCAGCACTCTTAGCCTACGCCCTCTACGTAGCGGCAAGGAGTGAAAAGCTCAATCGCCGCACTACGCTTCTTCTTGGGGGAAGCGCCCTCTCCCTGGGGAGTGGCCTTCTCCTCTGTCAAAAGAGTGGATCGCAGATCAAAGCAGACCTTGGTGCAGTGGATGGGCCTCCAATTGGTGCAGTCGATGGGGGTAGATATTCCGTATCCGAGAAGGGGAGAATTGAGGCGTGGAGGGGGGCATTCGAGAAAAGGCGTGGATCCCGAAAGGGGGCGCCCGACTATCCGGCAGGCAATCCGCTCTATAGGGGTGCTAAGGGAGAGCCTATCAGCCATGACAGTACAGCTTGGCTGAACCACTTTGGGAAGTTCTTTTTCGGGGAGGGCAATAAGGCCCCAGAGGCGGGTAGCGCCCGTGTTTTTGCGAGGGGGCAGATTCTCGATCAAACCCTCCAGACAATTGAGTTTGGTTATGTAATCACCGAGGGAGATGAGCCAACGAAGCTGGATCCGGGCAAGGTAGAGGCGATGATCCAAGGGACAAAGGTCTACTACTCTAGAGCTAAAGCTGATGTCGAGGGCGAGGCTGAGAAGAAGGGGGTGGCTGGCTATCCGGATTCCTATATCGCAGCTCCTGCGATCCCAGAGGAGGCGAGGGGAAAATATATCACCCAAGTTGAGGTTGTAGAAGAGGATTGCTGCGTAACAGCGCGTGAGAGTGTGAGATTAGGATACAAGACCGTTTTGATGGATGCTAGCAATCGGCGCAACCGCGGGGGTAATCCCTCATGCGCAGGTGCTCAAGAGGAGTATGTCTGCCGCACCTCTACCCTCTATCCTGCAATCGATGGCTTTCCGCACTATCCAACACCTGAGTTTGGCGTGCTGCATCTTCCGGGGGTTCAGGTCTTTCGTGGCAAGGAGGCTGCAGGCTACCCCTTTCAAGAGCCTTTTGAGGTGGATGTGATTGCCGCTGCCGCCTACTCCTTGCCGAGCGGTAAGCCGCACGCAACCTATGAAGAGGACTCTAAAGAGATTCTGAGAGTCTTCTTTCGCACGGCCTATCAGGCGGGTGCTAAGGCAATTGTTCTAACAGCCTGGGGGTGTGGCGCCTTTCGAAACGACCCCACAACTATGGCAGCTCTAATGCGCTCTGTCCTCGAGGAGGATGAGATGAAGGGTGTCTTCCCTAGGGTCTACATTAGCATTATCGAGGACCACAACTCTCCTTTAGGGGGCAATGTGGCGCCCTTTAGGGACGCCTTTCAAGCGCCTCTCCTTTAACGGTTAACTCCATCTCTTTATAAATTAATTGATTTATATTTAAATTAAATTTATGATAATATTAAATATATTATCATGTGGAGGCGTGGATGGCTGAAGATCTCAATGTAAACCCCAAGACGGGCGGCTATGCCGGGAGCGTCGCATGCTATTACGAGGGTAGTGGTCAGGTTGCGATGGCTGTCTTTGTTACTTTATTAGTGACCACGACCACTGTGGCTCTATTCGCTACTCTAGGATTCGCGCCCGAAAGGTATGGGTATAGTGCAGAGGCAAAACTAGCCTTGCGCTTGACAGCTCTTGGCTGTCTTACGGTAGGCGTAACCCTATCTATTGGATTCACTGCCCTGGCTGTAGGATTGGGAGCGAAGGGGTACTCTCTCCAGAATCTCTCCAAAAGAGGCCTGGAAAACATTGGAAAGAATCTGCCGCCACCTATTAATGATGGTCAATAGAAGCGTCCAAGAAGTCATCAAAATAACTTAGTCTCTTTCAAGGAAGAGGCCCGCCATCCTCAATCAGCGGCGCTTTATGCAGCGTGAAGAAGAGAAAGAGGAGGAAGACGGCGGCAAGCGGCAGCGCAGAGAGCCAGCTCGCAAGGAGTGCGCTACCGCTAGGTTTTATCCAGCCAAGAACAGAGATGAGGGCGATGAAGACGCCCATAAGGGCATCGCCTGCAACAAGGCCTGAGGCTAGAAGGGTCCCCTGCTCTCTCGCATGCCGTTTTTTCCCCGTGAGATCGATGATGAGCGAGAGTAGGCCACCAATGGCTATGCAGGTGGTTGTCGAGACGGGGAGGTAGATGCCGAGTGCGAAGGGGAGGGCGCGTATGCCCAATAGTTCGACGACGATGCCAACAACGATTCCGATTGCAACGAGGTCAAAGGGGAGGTTTCCCTGCATAACGCCTGAGACGACAATTGACATGAGTGTGGCTTGAGGGGCCGGGAGGGCGCCCGTCCCAAAGCCGTAGGTCTCTTGTAGGAGTTTGAGGACGTAGCCAATCGAGACGGCGGGTATAAGAATGCCAAGGAGCATCGCGATCTGCTGAGCGCGCGGTGTGGCCCCGACAAGGAAGCCGGTCTTGAGGTCTTGTGAGGTGTCGCCTGCGATTGCGAGGGCGATGCCGACAACAGATCCGACGCTCATGGCCATCACAAGAAAGAGGCCCGATGTCCAGCCAAGGCCAACGAATATGAGAGAGGTAACAAGGAGCGTTAAGATGATCATCCCAGAGGCTGGGTTGGAGGAGGCGCCAACAATCCCGACCGTTATGGAGGTCAGCCCGACAAAACAGGCAGCGAGTATGAGTGTGAGGACAACAGAGAGGAGATTGAGGTTGAGCGTGGGCAGAAAGAGGAGGAGGAGGGCGATGGCGATGGAGCCACCGATAACCCAGAAGAAGGGCAGGTCGGTATCGGTGCGTCGCTTCGTGTGGGGTTTGCCGAAATCCTTGATCATAGAGGCAAAATGGCCTTTTAGGGAGCGGAAGAGGAGGGGCAGTAGCTTGACAAGGCTAATCAGCCCGCCAATAGCAACAGCGCCCGTGCCAATGTAGCGGACGTAGTTTGACCAGAGATCATCTGTTGACATTTGGACAATTGGGACAAGTGAGGGGTAGATCGTGGCGTCGATACCGAATGTGGCAATTAGGGGGATGATGACCCACCAAGCAAGAAGGCCGCCTGCAAACATGATGAGGGAGTACTTAACGCCGATCAGATAGCCAACTCCCATGAGGGCAGGTGTGGTATCAATTGAGAGGGTGTAGAGACGGAAGAGGGTAAAATCGAGCGTCTCGCTCCAGAGACGAAAGATGCCAAAGAGCGCTTTATCAGCGGCGCCTAGTAGGAGGCCGCCGAAGGCGAGCCACGCTTTACGGCTGCCGCCCTCTCGAGCTTTCAGGATCTCTGCGCAGGCGGTTCCTTCCGGATAGGGGAGGGTGTGGTGCTCCTCGACGATAAGGTTGTGGCGCAAGGGGATCATCAAGAGGACTCCCAGAGCGCCTCCGAGGAGGGCAAGAAGGAAGATGTGCCAAAGAGAGGGGGGATGGCCAAGAAAGATCAGGGCGGGAACGGTAAAGACGACACCTGCCGCAAGTGATTCACCGGCCGAGGCGATGG
>JAKBAF010000145.1 GCA_021809305.1 bacterium | reverse complement strand
ACAAGCGCCTCCTTGTAGCTCTCCTGATGAGACAAGAGCTCCTCGAATCCCGCTCCTTGCCATACCTTATAGAAAAACATTCCTTTATCGGCTTCGAAAAAGAGAATGTCAGGGAAGACCACAGGCGATCCATCTGGGAGCATCGCGCAAATGCTCAGATTAAGCTCCTCAGGCTTGTAGCGGCCAGCAGGTGCAAAATAGGAGCGCGCCTCTGGGCTCGCATTGACAGCCTTTGCCACCTCCTGCGTGCAATTCACAAGAAGTGCACGTCCCTCTTCGAGGCTAAAGAGCCGAGGTGTCTTAAGAGAGAGGCCCATACTGTACTTTCCCCCTTGCGGTAAAACCGTGTCGAAAAGGGGAACAAGACCAAACTTCTCTTCCAAAAAGCATGAGAGGGAAAAGGCGATCTGACACGCGGCAGCGGCCTCTGGCGTCAAAGACTCGGTGGCTCGGAGAGGAGCTGAGACAATCAAGAGAGCCATAAGGGAGGAGAGAAGACTCTTTAAATACATGACAACGCCTTAAGATTAATTAGTTGCGAGTGACAAGACCTTCGCGATTCACATGACCTATAAGGTCCCCCTCCCGGTTGTAGCGGAAGAGTGTATAGGTTCCATTGGCATACTCGACTTTAGCCGGCTTCCCTAAAACCGTTGGGGCGATCACTACTCTTCGCCCCATGGAATCCTTTTTGGAGGTCACCTGATCGCAGAGATCATAGGTATAATAATAGGTGGGCCTAAAGAGCTCTCCGCTCTTGCTAAGGCAGGGTGGATATTCAATGGCGATCCGCCTACCAAAAACGTCATTGCGATAGTCGATCCGTCTTCCTTCGAGATCGACATCGGCAATTCTATAGCCAGCCGAGTCGTATTCGAATCTGTAGCCCCATTCATAATCGCCGTGCCGTTCAATGGATTCCACCATATTGTTTCTAAGATCGAATCGGCAGCGACGCGAATAGTTCATCGCGGGCACTTCGACAAGTATGACATGACCCATTGGGTCGTAGGTGGTGAGCGTCTCGGAGCCATCCGCATCGACCTTAATAGAGAGCCTCCACTTGTCGTCATAGCCCATCTCACACCCTTGGAGGACCTCTCCTCTTTCATCAACCTCCTCCATTCGCGTCATACGGCCACAACTATCATAGATTTGGCGAATTCCCATAACATAGGACTCTTTTTGACTATTAGAATCCCAGATGTAGCCGTTCTGACGCTTCGGCTGACCACGGCGATTGACAACGGTCCGGATGATCTCCCTCTGCGTTACCTGATCGAGAGCATCAACCGTCTCGCCACATCCATCATCTTGGATCGCCTCAATGCAGACCCCAGATCTGTTGTAGCGTCGAAACTCGCGGCTCACAATCTTGCCCCTATAAAGGTTCATAGTGCTAAGCAGTCGATCTGTGCCCGGCTGGTAGGTGTTGAGTTGGACTGTCCCATCATCTCGCTTCCACTCTCTTCTCAAATTGAGCCCGTCGTCTGAAAAACCCATCCTCCAAAGACGACAATCGACCTCATCTTTGTTGAGCACCTCTCCCTTATCATTAAGTTTGACAAAGGCTGTCTTCTCTCCCGTGAGATTGCCAAAAAAGGCGAGCTCAATGACATTGTGCCTCTCATCATAAGCAGTTGCTTCATAGGCGAGGACCTCCCCTTGGCCATCTTCAACCGTACCGCCGATAAGGTCAGAGAAGAGGCCGCACCCCTTCCAGAATTGCCGCATCACCCGTTGCACACAACCACTCTCATCCCACTTTTCCCACCTCACCTCCCGCTTCTCCGAGTCAAAGAGACGAACGTCTTTACCGCCATTAGGATTTAAGGCCTCAATCCTACCTGGAGCATAGGTAAACCTCAGGCGCAGTGCAGTACCTGAGTCGATCGTATCGAAAAGAGCTGCTACCTTTCCTGAACTATCATATTCGATTGTAGAGCCTCGACCCTCGGGAAAGATCTCCTGGAGCAGCCTTCCATCAATACCGTAGACGTAGCGCGTATCGTGAAAGTCTGTCCTGGTGACATCGGTAAGCGCTCCTTCCTCAAAACGATAGGAGGCCTCCTTACCCTCAACCTCAAGCTGAACCTTGCCCGTATCGTAGCTGAGGGTGGCAGAGCAGCTGACCTCATCACCGCCAAAGAGTTTCACACTGGAGAGCCGCCCCTTATCATCATAGGTGTAGCGCCACTCGTTGCCACTTGGCAGAGCGTCACGGACAAGCCGATACTGCTCTCCGGATGGCAGACCTGCCATTTCAGGAGAGAGGCGCTCCTCAAAAAAGAGAGGCTCCTCTACCCCATTGCATCGCTCGTAGGTTCGACAAGAGCCATCCCTTGATCGGAGTACGTAAGACTCATCGATCCTCTGAAGCTGCTTATTTGCAAAGTGGCTCACCTCGCCCACCCTAATGCTGGGGCCCAAGTGAGGCGCGCCAACATCAATTGTCAGCATGCTTTCACCTTGAAGAGGGGCGTAGAAGAAGAAATTCCCAGAGGGCTCACCAACAAGTGCCACTACCCCGCTCTCTCCTTCGCCGACTACCATGCGCGTATGAGGGTAGAGGGTCCATGCTCTCTCGTTATGCAGGTAGCAGCGCCTCACCTCACAGCGATCAGGCGCCTCAATAACAAGATCGAGCGGAAAGGCTGCTAGCTGACCATCGACATTGCCAGCGCTGCTATTTTGGCTTGCAAAGGTCTCTTCAACAGCGGACTCCGCGACAGGAAACTGCGCTGCAAGGCGACTTACCCCGATCAAGGCCGACAAAAAATATATGGGAATCTTCTTCACAGCAAAACCTTTATCACGTGTACTGGAAAGGTTTGACTATCGTGGAAAGGCAGAATTTTCAGCAAACATTTTAAGAAAAGAGTCTCCGCCCACCAAAATTAAAACATCTATTGAATCGCCTGCCTGCAAGGTTGACAGTGTACTTTGGCGACTTTGATCGTTTAGGGAGCATCGATCTCTCTGATGAATTCAGTCTCCGGTAGAGGATAAAGCTCAGATCGGTGAGACTCAATCCTATCAGTCAGGAATAGCGTATGGGTGCTGCAATTACAGCTTTACTTTGGTTCGATAAGCTTGCTGAGGATGATTAGGCTGATCCGAGAAGACGAGGCCTTCAATTTCCGCCATTAAATCCTACGGTAGAGGAGGGAAATTACTTGGCAAGCCACGTATCTGCACTATCTTAAGAGTTAACTCCGAAGATACTAAGCTTATCTTAGGAGCTAACTCCGAAGATAACGGGCTCAAAGGCAAACCAGGCTTATTAGCTTCCAAGGCACAGGATGCCAAGAAGCATTGGAATAATTCTCTTTAACTTCAGCCACATCGCTTCGCCTCCCAACCTCACACCGCAACCCTTGATCATTATGGGGCACAGATCTCTCTAATGTACTCAATCTTTGGCTCAGGATAGAGCTCAGCTCCGAATAGGTTGGTCATTACCCCGTTAAACGACACGTCATACTTGTTGAATCTAGCATCCTCCACGACTCCCATAACGCGGATATAATCCCCCAAAAAGCCTCCAGATTTACACGTAATATATTTCACTCGAAGAACTGTCTGTGCAGGAATAATTCCGATGATAGGATGCATTTCATCTAGAAAAGTTTTGCGTCCATACACATCGAGATATTCTTTTGTTTCCCACCAGCTAATTGGGTTATCTATATAGGTCTGAACGGATATAGGAGTATTTTGATTCCGTCCTGGAGGGGTAACCACCAGAATGTTGCCAACCTTGGCTAAAAAGACTGGCTGAACCACTTCGTACTGTTTGCCAATAAAGTGCTTGAGTCGAGGGTGGTTCGAAACATCTTCCTCACCAGCCATCAAGCTTCCAAGGCATAGGACACCCAGAACCATTGGAGCAATTTTCCTCAATTTCAACCACATCGCCTCTCTTCCCTCATTGCAATATCCTGGCTACTAGGAAGCGTCAATCTCTTTAATGAATTCAGTGCATGGTTGGGGGTAAGCCTCTGATCCGAATTTGTTGTCCATTACTCCGTTAAATGAAACTTCATATTTGTTAAATCTTTCATCTTCTATAACTCCTATAACACGGATGTAGTCCCCCAAAAAGCCTCCCGACTTACACGTAATATGTTTTATCTGTAAAATAGTGCGAGTAGATATTATCCCTATAATAGGATGCATTTGATCTAATAGGGCTATGTGTCCATGGACAGCAAGATATTCCTCTGCTTCCCACCAATTGTTTGGATGATCAAGATAACTCTGAACTGATATAGGCGTATTGGCGTCCCATCCTGGAGAGGTAACTCTAAGAATATTTCCAACTTTGGATAAAAAGAGTGGCTGGATGGCCTCGTACCGTTTACCTATAAAATGTTTGAAACGTGGGTGATTGGAAACGTCTTCTTCACAACCTG
>JAKBAF010000144.1 GCA_021809305.1 bacterium | reverse complement strand
AAGATTGCGGTCTTCCTTAACATCACAGACGTTAAGTTTCGCAAGCCGATCTATCCGGGAGATGTATTGACTCTTCACATCCAAAGCCTCTTCTTTGGGGCTAAGGGGGGACGGGTACAGGGCGTAACACCAGTTGCACGTCTCGCTGCGGGAGCAGAAATGACCTGTTCTGCCGTTGTTAATCGTGACCAGATCTAGTGTCGACGAGCGGAACTTTCTGTTTGGCAAGGAGCCTCTCTCTTGCTAGATAGCGTTATAAGCCTTTTAGTCGATTGCTACTTTGCGTCGCTTAAAAGAGAGGTGCGCCTCGAATGGTACGATGGTCACGATCCTAAGGGAATGTCCTAAAGAGATATAAAGAATAGAGTTAAGCTGCACATGTCAAACATCCATCCATCAGCAGTTATTGAGAATGGGGCCAAGGTCGGAGACGGTGTGACCATCGAGGCCTATGCGATCATTAAATCTGGCGTAACGTTAGGAAATGGCGTTGTCGTCAAGTCTCACGCTTACATCGATGGCAATACCACCATCGGTGACAATACGGTCATCTATCCTGGAGCCAGTATTGGCACAAAGACGCAAGACCTTAAGTATGCGGGTGAGACAACCTTTGTCTTCATCGGAAAGAACTGTGAGATCCGGGAGTTTGCAACGATCAACTCCTCCTGCGGTTTGAACTCTAAGGTGGAGATTGGGGATAATTGCCTCATTATGGCCTACTGCCACGTCGCCCACAACTGTCAAATCGGCAACCACGTGATCATGAGTAACAACGCCATTTTGGCAGGTCACGTCCAGGTTGAAGATTACGCCATCATCGGAGGCATGACGCCGGTCCACCAGTGGGTTCGCATTGGACGCCACGCCATGGTCGGTGGTTTTAGCCGAGTCAATCAGGATATTCTACCCTACACAGTTGGGGGAGGAGTGCCGTATAAGATTGCTGGACCCAATCGGGTTGGGCTGACGCGACACGGGATTCCATTTAAGACTCGCCAGCTCTTGACCACCTGCTTCAAGCTTGTCTACAGAAAGGGGCTGCGGCTCGAGGAGGCCTTAAGCCGAATTGAGGCGGAGATCGAGATGATACCTGAGGTGGTACACTTTTTGAGTTTTTGCCGAAGCTCTCGTCGTGGGTTAATCGGCCTCCAAGGTGTAACTAGAACCTCCTCTGAGGGCGATCCAGACCTGGATCTCGAAGAGGTTTTAGACGAGCATCTCGCAGCTGCAAATGACTCCACCTGATAGGGTATAGCGGCCATTTCTATAATTTCGTCATCCGAGGCTGGCTGCTTCTATGTGAATGGCGAGCATAGGAGTGCCAAACTCCATATCGGAGTTTACTGCGACATATTCGTGCTGTAAGCTCAAATTTGGAGTGCGGTACTCCCGTACCGCTTTAGTTCTGGCCACGCCTGTGGCCATCAAACTGACGAAATTATGAAAATGGCCGGCATAGCTATTCCCTAAAGTGGGGCTCGGCTTTCTTTAGTTTGGCCGGGCGGTATTGCCTAGCCAAATGGTTTTTGTAGTAGCAGGGCTAATGAGAGTTATCTTCTTCGGCACCCCTACCTTTGCTGCCTCCATACTTCGTGCACTTCTTGAAGCGGGTGTGCAAGTTGTTGCAGTGGTTACTCAGCCTCCCCGCCCAAAGGGGCGCTCATCTGCCCCTCAGCCAACAGAGACGGCCCTTGTCGCACGAGAGTTCAATCTTCCACTCTTTGAGCCGCCTAAAGCCTCAGACCCCGACTTCATAGACGCTTTAAGGGCTCTTCAACCCGACCTTCTCGTCGTTGTTGCTTACGGTAAGATCTTGAGGCCCGCGCTTCTTGATCTATGCCCTCTTGGTGCCATCAATCTGCATGCTAGCCTTCTTCCAAGCTATCGTGGGGCTGCACCCATGCAAAGAGCCCTGATGGCAGGGGAGAGGGTGACGGGGGTCACTATTCAATATATGGCTATCGAACTTGATGCGGGTGATGTTATCGCAGGAGAGTCCATTCCCATTCCTGAGGAGATGCGGCTAGAGGATCTCGAGTTAGCTCTCAATGATGTTGGACGGCACCTGCTATTGAAGGTCTTAAGGCAAATCGAGCGCGGCGATGCGATCCGAGTGGCCCAGAATCATCAAATGGCCACCTATGCTCCAAAAGTGGAGAGGGAAGAGTGCAAAATCGAATGGAGTCGACCAGCTGATGAGCTGCACAATCTTATACGAGCGGTCTATCCTCGGCCCTTAGCTTGGTGTCGCATTGAACTGCGAGGACGAGAGGTTGAGTTGAAGATTAGGCGATCTCGCCCCCTAATGTGTAAGAGTGGCGCTACTGGCTCAATCCTGACCTATGAGGGCGACCGATTTGAGGTGGCCTGCAAAAAAGGGGCGCTGCAGCTGCTTGAGCTCCAGTTAGAAGGAAAGAGAGCCGTGACCGCTGCCGAGTGGATTCGAGGCTATGAGAGAGACAGCATTCGCTTTTTGACAGGCCTTGGGGATTAATTGGGGGGCTTAAGCGTGAAGGAGAAAGAGAGTAAATCTCGCCCACGCCTAGGGTATCTGGGCTGGCTTATTCTGTATTCAGCGGCAGCTCTCCTTTGCGGCCTTGGTAGAGCCGTTTGGAAGAGCCAAGATATGGCTAATTTCAAGAAAATACCAGTTGTATTTCCCCCTACTCTTGAGCCAAGTTCTTTAATCGATTGAGCTAATGTTGGATTCCCATTGTAGAAAATGGAGAGCCTTGCTAACCTCGTGCCTTTAGAAATCGCTGCGCTTAAGGCCAGTTTCCGGTAGGGTAGCCGTACTCATAAGGGAGCCCCTTTTTAGGCGCCCATATTTTAGGCGCATAAAATTGCAAGATAACCAAGTGAAGTTGGGGAAGTAACACGTATGTCTCTCAAACTGATGGGAAGAAAGCGCGGAATGATGCAGCGCTTTGACAAAGATGGCAACGTCATCGTCTGTACGGTGATCGAGGCGCCAGCCAACGTAATCACCCAAATCAAGACGCGGGAGACAGATGGCTATGAGGCAGTTCAAAGCTCATTTGAGCTTGTAGTCGCTCCTGATGAGAGGACTGTGGCAAGGCGCGTCGGCAAGCCGCAGATGGGCCATTTCGGCAAAGCGGGTGTTGCGCCTCGTCGCTTCTTGATTGAATCCAAGGGCGAGGGGGTCGAGGGCAAGAGTGTTGGTGATGAGCTAACGGTCTCTCTCTTTGAGGAAGGCGCTTACGTTGATGTCATGGGCGTAACGAAGGGAAAGGGCTATCAAGGGGGCATGAAGCTCCATGGCTTTTCTGGTGGACCTGCAGCTCACGGCTCGGGCTTCCATCGGCACGTCGGATCGACCGGTATGCGGTCAACGCCTGGACGTTGCTTCCCAGGAGGTAAGAGGGCGAGCCAAATGGGCCGACGTCGCTCAACAGTTCAAAACCTGAAAGTTGTGGGTGTCGATGCCACAAGGGGAATAATCCTTCTTAGCGGTGCCGTTCCCGGCTATGATGGAGCCCTTGTAGTTCTCTCTGCTGCCATTAAGCAGAAAAAAAAGGCTAAGTAGCCCCTGTAAAAAGGCACGCTGCCCTTTTTTGAGGGACGCATCCCTAAAGGTCTTGTCTTGAGGGATAGCAGGGCGCATGAGCCTAAGTAGAAAAATGATCGATGTCCCACTCTGCAAAGAAATTGAAGTGGGGAGTTCTGAAAGAGGGATTTCCAGGAGTAAACTGTGGCAACGTTAAGAAAATACAACTTAGCTGGCGAAGATGTAGGTCAGATCGAGATCTGTGACTCAATTGCTTTGGCCGAGGTTAATGGCCAAATGATTAAAGACTACATCACGGCCATTCGTGCTAACGCAAGGCAATGGTCGGCATGTACACGAACTCGCAGCGAAGTCTCTCATTCAAATAAGAAGCCACACCGGCAGAAAGGTCTTGGTAGGGCGCGTCAGGGAAGCTTAGCAGCCCCGCAATACAAAGGTGGTGGTGTTGTGCACGGTCCTAGACCTAAATTCAACCAGCACGTAGCTATCAATCGCCAGGAGAAGCAGGCGGCCATCCGCGCTCTTCTGGGTGAGAAAGTGCGTGGCAATCGAGTGGCGGTGGTCGAGGATATCGAGCTTGAGGCCCCGAAAACACAGACCATGGCAAGGCTTCTCAATGCACTTGGGTTGCAGGGAAGAAGAACTCTTGTTTTAGCGGCGGGTAGTTATATCGAAATCGAAGGTGAGAATGGAGTGAGAGAGGTAAGCATGCCAGTGGCCATCCACTCGCACCTCGTGAAGAGCTTACGCAACCTCCAACGTACCGAGTTTCGCCTTGTTGCTAATGCGAGCGGCTACGACCTTCTCAAGGCCGGAGATATCATTTTAACGGAGTCTGCACTCGCCGAACTCAATCGTCGAGAAGAGAAACGTGGGAGAAATCGATGAAAGAGCGTACACTTCAGAATCCTTACAGCGTGA
>JAKBAF010000143.1 GCA_021809305.1 bacterium | reverse complement strand
CTAGTGTCGAGAGGATAAAATCAAAGGAGTGGGCGGCCTCCTTCAACGCATCTGAGGAGCTTGTCAATAGAAACTCATTTGCACCAAGCGCCTTAGCCTCCGCCTCTTTCCCCTTTGAGTGTGAGAAGGCCACCACCTCGCAGCCCATAGCGCTCGCAAATTGGATGGCGAGGTGTCCAAGTCCACCGATACCAATGATCCCAACCCGCATCGCCCGCCGAACATCGAAGAGTCGAAAGGGGGAGTAGACCGTCGCTCCTGCGCAGAGCAGCGAGGCCGCCCCTGCAGAGGGCAGGGCCTCTGGTATCGGAAAGACGAAGCGGCTATCAAAGCGGATCTTGTCGGCGTAGCCACCGTGGTGGCCAATGATGGTTGCCTTGCGTGTGGGGCAGAAATTATCCTCACCTGTCTTGCAAGCTGTGCAGTTAAGACAGGCCGATCTCTGCCATCCGATGCCAACGCGGCTCCCTTTTTCAAGAAGATGCACCTCGCTCCCCTTCTCTAATACAGTACCGATTATCTCATGGCCAGGAACGAGCGGATAGCGGCTGGAACCCCAGTTGTTATCGATCATATGGATGTCACTAAAGCAGATGCCACAGTGTGAAATCTTGATCTCAACATCGTGAGGGCCAAGGGGCGCCTCCTCATAGGAGAAGGGTTGTAGAAGATCACCTGGTTTATAGGCTGCATAGGCGTGAACGACCATTCCCGCTACTCCGTGATAATTATTTCTTAATCGCACCATAAGCGGCAACTTTATTTCTCGAAAGTCAATACGCATCTTATTGTTTATAAGCTAGTTGTGATAAGGCCTAGCACTCATGCGTCTCGAGTGCTTGAAGAAATCCCCTCTCCTCTCTTATGATGAGGCGGGTCTAGACTTCAAAATCAAAAAGGAGTTCCAAGATGAACCGTTCACTACTACCCCTACTCTTTAATGAGCTGCTTCCATCAGATGATGAGTTGCGCGAGCTCTCTGCTTTCACAGGTCGCTCCTCAGATATCACAATCTCTGAAGATGAAGAGCATATCTATGTTGAGACCTTCCTCCCTGGTGTTAAGCCTGAAAATATTGAAGTGACTTTCCACAAAGGCGTTCTCTATGTCAAGGGCACTAGGGAGGAAAAAGAGGAGGATAAGAAAAGAAAATACTATCGACGCGCCTCCGCCACCTTCTCTTACCGCATCTCGGTGCCAGGAGAGATTGAGGAAGGGGCACTACCTGAAGCGCTTTCATCAGATGGCGTGATGACAGTGCGCTTTAATAAACAGAAAAAATCGCAACCTAAAAAGATATCCGTTAAACCTAGGTAGTTAAATCTGAAATAAAACAGCTCTCCTACAAATGGGACTCTCTTTTTTGCTAGCCACTCAAAAAGGCTATGCAAAAAAGAGAGTCTCAGGTGTAGGAGAGCTTTGGTTGCACTTTTATCGCGATAGTCTAGGAGAGCATCGCAAACGGAAGGTGCTCCATAATTTGATTTGGAGTCAAAGAGGTCCAATCCTTGTCAAACTCAGCAACAATTGCCTTTTTGATCTGCTCATTTAAGAGCGGCCGAAGTAGGCCAAGAAAATGAGGGCTAGCCGCCAAAAAGAGTCGGTCGAACTTCCGATCTTGCTGGGCAGACTGCAAATAGCGAGTGATCTGTTGCGCAAAGACTAGCATCGTCTGCTCATGGGGATCAAACTCCCGCTCTATGGCATGGCGAGCGCCGCCAAAAGAATCGTAGGAGCGGCCGGGGCGATCTGATTTCATATCTCGGTCCAGAAATCTACTCTCGACGTGAACGAGTCCGTCGATCTCATGCATCTTTCTGACGTTATCTAAAGCGAATATGCGTGCCTTAGAACCGTTTGCAACGATAATCCAAGTCTTCTCCATTGCACTCTCCTTAGTAGATACGGATTTAAGAGCCGCAGTGTAGCACAGGCGCCCCCATGAGGGCTACCTGTGAGGCTACTTTTTCGCTATGATGTACGAGCTGTACTAGCGACGGGGCTCTTGCTTGCCCTTCTCTCTCTTCTCTTGTCCACCTTTCTTAGGCTCGTGGGCTGGGTTCTTAGGCTCACCCCAGTGCTCTCCCCGCTCCCCTTTGGCTTCGCGTGCAGGTCCAGCTCCTGGCTCTTTGATTCCGCCACGCTGGGTCTCTTTTTGATAGGTTCCAGTCTTGGGCTCTTCTTTCGCATGACGCATGCCAGGAGCTGCGCCCTTCTGCTCTTTGTGCTCATGAGGCCCCTTCATCGCGCAGCCCTCATGGCTGCAACCTTCCCAATTCTTCTCTTGCTTCATTGGATCCTCCTGTAAAACCAAGGTTCTGCCGACCTAAAAAAGAGAGTCCGTAAGCGGACTCGGCGCCGACACGGGGAAGTTACTCCCTCTAACTTCACCTTACACCTAAGCCCCATCCAAAAAATAGATAAATTTAGTTTAATTTTTATTAATCAAAGCAAAGAGACTCACTGCTAGCCGCTTAAGATAATAAAAAAGCTATGATTAACTTTATTGTTCGAACGAAATCTCGGTTTGAAGTACTATTCTCCTAAACTCTCCCCCCTTAAATCTCTTCCCCTAAGGTTTCAGAACATGGCCTCCTGCAAAAAACGAACCCCAGCTGCGTACGTCTTTAGTAGACTATCCACTAGCCTAATCTGCATCCAAGAAGAGAATATTCGGGCAAATCCACGAGCCAAAAAGCGCTCTGCTAGCCACAAGAGCCAGCTATCAAAGAAATCATTGAAAATGCTCTTTAAGAGTTACGATAAGAAAGAGAGACCTCGCTTCCTGCCATCTGGCTATTCAAGAGCGCGAAAAAAAGGGGATCTCTGCTTAGAGAGGACCACGGATCGGGCGGTTACACGCACCCTTGCCCTTCCACAAGAGAAGGGAAGCCTTGGCCTGACTATCTACTACAGCTCAAGCTCAGGGCTTAAGCTTGAACTCTCCCAGGCAAGCTTGAAGTTTGGCTCGTGAAAATGGCCTAAATAGGTCTCATCTCCCGCGAGACCGTGGTTGTTGGAGAGGGAATCGCAGTAATTATTGCCCTCGTTCCTATGCCACACCCTATCGCTGCCACCCCGTAACCTAAGACCTTGCGCAAAGGTATGCGATAGAAGGGCAGAATGATAGCGGCATATAGGGCTACAAGAGAGGCTGCAAGGCCAGCTACGAAAGCTCTGCCTACGCAAGCTAGCTGCACATCAGCATCCGCTTCCCGCCAGCTTTGGACCGCGCTATAGGTTATGCCCCAAGTCACACCCATCAAAACTGAAGCAGAGGTCCACTCTTTCCAATGTAGATTCTCCTCCCGACATTTAAAATAGAGATACGTCGCGGCCGTAACCGCGATGATACCAACAAGCTCTATCCATGTGCATTGATACCCCACCGCCACCTCAACTGGGGCCTCTTCGAGGAGGGAGGAGAGGCGCAGCTGTTTACCGCCGATTAATTTGACATCGCCGACCACCCCTTTTCGCACGACCCCGCCGACGTGGGTACACGGCAGTCTTGGATCACTTACTAACTCTGTAGCGAGGTGAGTAACTGTGCCATCGGCACTAAGGCGAAGCCGAATAACGCCCACGCCATCCGATAGATTTAGTGTCATCGCATCAACAAGGGGCACTACATAGGCGCTCTTAATCTTACCTATCTTTCGATCCCTCTTAAGATCGGTCAAAGGAATTATCCAGCCTTGAGGCGGGTCAGTAGAGAGGGAATAGACATAAAACGGCTCACTTCCAAAGAGCACATGAGGCGCTCCATTCCACTCAAAACCAAAAAGGAAACCATCCTGGCCACTCCGTGATTCAAGATCGATAACCATCTGGGCGCCGTCTATTTTGCCATCCTCTTCCCGGTAGCACGTGACGCAAGAGCCGTCTGGGCTCTTTCCAATCGTGAGAAAGGCGGTCTTCTTTGAATAGAACATAGGGCCCACACAGAGAGCCTCCTCACCAGTAGGGTCCAATATGAGCGATAAGTCGCAGCTCCACCCCTCCAAAGTTGGGTGACCAATCTCAATGAGGCCCTTGGTTCCATGCAAGAGCACACTACCGTCTGAAAGTCGAACAGCGCTTGTGACTCCTTGCCCCTCAAGCTGATAAAAGAACTTCTCCTCTCCCTCTAGTGAAAAAAGTTTTATGCCATTATTTTGGCGCACTAGAGGCAGCGTCGTCTCTTCCCCTTCCACATCGACCAGCAAGAGCCGATCCTCCTCCCCCTCTGGAGGTGGCGCAATGGGGATCTGCCTCGCGGGCTGGCCGCCTAGCGGTTTTAGCCAGATCGCGGCATCCCCTTTTGCAAGGACAAAGGCCCCCTTGGGTGTCTCTTCGAGGCGAAGCAAGCGAAAACCTCGAGGGATCTCGCCTAAGTTGATAAGAGCCGGGGTGGTCTGTCCCGTAAAATTGCGCACTAGAGTGGCGTGCTGAGAGAAGGTCCTTTGCCCAGGCAACTTTTCCAGTG
>JAKBAF010000142.1 GCA_021809305.1 bacterium | reverse complement strand
ACAATCTCAGATGGGTTGTACTCAGCAGCTGGGACCTGCTTTAGGGCAGCGGCGTGGACCACAACGTGAACATCGCGAAGCGCAAGAAGAAGGCGCTCCTTATCGCGGACATCGCCTAAAAAATAGCGGATACGGGACGAATTGAAGAGAGGCCCTGTCGACTGCATCTCCCACTGCTTGCACTCATCGCGGGAGAAGATAATTACTTTTTCAACCCCACCTTGCTCACTCCTTTGCTCAAGGAGAAAGGTAGCAAGAGCTCGCCCAAAGCTGCCGGTACCGCCCGTGATAAGGACAACTTTGCCATCGAGTGTGAAGGGAGGTAGGGTCATGAAGCTTTCGCCTTAGATTGTTAGAGTATGATCTTATCGGAAATCGGCAATAAGCTTACAATCCCATCTCCTATGGCAAAGAGATCCCAATATACCGAAAGCAGCGTGATCACAGTCGATCCGCTGACCCACATTCGCATGCGCTCGGGTATGTACATCGGGCGCCTTGGCGATGGCTCACACCCAGATGATGGCATCTACGTCCTCGTAAAAGAGGTCATCGATAATAGCGTCGATGAATTCATCATGAAGCAGGGGGACCGCATTGAGATTCGGCTCGAGGGAGAGCGCGTGGCAGTGCGCGATTTCGGGCGCGGAATACCGCTTGGCAAGGTCATCGACTGTGTCAGCCAGATCAATACGGGGGCCAAATATAATGACGACGTCTTTCAATTCTCCGTCGGGCTAAACGGTGTTGGACTAAAGGCTGTCAACGCCCTTTCAAGCCATTTTCTTGTGAGAAGCGTCCGTGAAGGGAAGTTCATGGAGGCACTCTTCTCTCAAGGAAAATTGCTTAAGAAAAATGAGGGTAAGAGCAGCGAGCTCAATGGCACCTATGTCGAGTTCAATCCCGATATCGAGGTCTTTAAGGCTTACCACTTTGAGAAGGAGTGGATTCTCAGGCGGCTCTGGTACTACGCCTACCTCAATGCAGGGTTAACGCTCGATTTCAATGGGGAGGAGA
Source organism: bacterium (assembly GCA_021809305.1). GTDB lineage: Bacteria > Chlamydiota > Chlamydiia > Chlamydiales > JAFEGQ01 > JAKBAF01. Next base: position 3,478 of record JAKBAF010000142.1, on the reverse strand, counting down.
TTCGCTCAGAGAATGGCCTCCTTGATCTCATCAATAACGAGGTCCAAGAGGACCGCCTCTATGAGCCCCTTCACTATCGGAGCAAAAAGCTCGAGTTCTCCTTTCTTCACACGGGCAGCTACGGAGAGAACTACTTCGCCTTTGTCAATGGACAGTATACAGCAGATGGAGGGACCCATCTCAGCGCCTTCCGCGAAGGACTCCTAAAAGGGGTGAATGACTTTGCAAAGAAGAATTTCCAGGGCGTTGATGTAAGGGAAGGAATTGTTGCCGCAGTTCTTGTGAAGCTAAAGGACCCCATCTTTGAATCTCAGACCAAGAACAAGCTTGGCAACGTCGACATCCGCGGGCCGATTGTCCAGGAGGTGAGAGAGGCGGTCTCCGATCTGCTCTACAAGTATCCAGAGGTGGCGAAGGCTCTAATTGAGCGGATCGCCTTTAACGAGCGGCTGCGCCGAGAGCTCGCCTCGGTAAAAAAAGAGGCCAAGGAGAAGCAGAAGAGGATCGCCTTCAAAATTCCAAAGCTGCGCGACTGTCGCTACCATTTTGGAGACGGGTCAAAGGCGGCAGATGAGACGATGATCTTCATTACTGAGGGGCTATCAGCTAGCGCCTCACTTGTCGCCTCCCGCGATCCGATGACGCAAGCGGTCTTTAGCCTGCGTGGCAAGCCGCTGAATGTCTATGGGATGAAACGCGACCAGCTCTACAAAAATGAAGAGATGTACCACGTCATGAGCGCCCTCAATATCGAGGATGATGTGGAGAATTTACGCTACAACAAGGTGATACTCGCAACAGATGCCGACGTGGATGGAATGCACATTCGCAATCTGCTCATTACATTTTTTTTGACCTACTTTGAATCCCTTGTTCTCAATGGCCACCTCTACCTGTTGGAGACGCCCCTCTTCAAGGTGAGAAATAAGGAGAAGACCTTCTACTGCTTCGATGAGAAGGAGCGCGACCAAAGCTTAGCAAAACTTAAAGGGGCAGGCATTGAGACGACGCGCTTTAAGGGCCTCGGAGAGATCTCGCCTGGAGAGATCAAGCAGTTCATAAGCGATAAGATTAGACTCCTGCCTGTCACTGTGACCCACTTCTCCGATATCAAAACCTCCCTCGCCTTTTACATGGGCAAGAATACGCCAGAGCGGCGCCGGTTCATCATGGAAAACCTCGAGGCTGATCTATGACAAAGCAGGCAGATCTCAAGGAGTTGATGCAGGAGAACTTCATTAAGTACGCCTCCTACGTTATCTTAGAGCGGGCGATTCCAAATGCAATTGATGGGCTAAAACCGGTACAGCGACGGATCTTGCACACGCTCTATCAGATCGATGATGGGCGGATGCACAAGGTGGCCAACGTCGTCGGTCAGACGATGGCCCTCCATCCGCACGGCGACGCCCCCATCTATGATGCGCTTGTGAACTTAGCGATGAAGGACTACCTGCTAGATAAGCAGGGCAATTTTGGCAATCTGCACACCGGAGACCCAGCCGCCGCTGCCCGCTACATCGAGACAAGACTCTCAGGTCTTGCGCGCGAAACCCTCTTTAATCCAGCACTAACAGAGTTTGTCCCCTCCTATGATGGGCGCCACCAGGAGCCTGTGACGCTGCCGGCAAAGATTCCGCTCCTACTACTACTTGGCGCAGAGGGAATTGCTGTTGGCATGGCCACAAGGCTTCTCCCCCATAACTTCTCTGAGGTGCTCCAAGCGGAGATCGACCTCTTAGAGGGGCGATGCGTGGAGCTCTTTCCCGACTTCCCTCAAGGGGGAATCATGGACGCGACCCACTACGATAAGGGGCGAGGGAAGGTGCGCTTACGCGCAAGGATTGAGGTTAAGGATGATAAGACCCTTGTCATACGCGAGACCTGCTACTCATCGACAACCGAATCGTTGATGCACTCAATTGAAGAGGCGGCTAAGAAGGGCAAGTTAAAGATCGATGCGATTGGCGACTATACCGCCGAGAAGGTGGAGATCGAGATTAAGCTGCCAAGGGGCCAGCACGCCTCCAGCCTAATCGATGCCCTCTACGCCTTTACAGAGTGCGAGGTGACCCTCCACTCGATGCCTCTTGTGATTCGGGGCGACCTCCCGTGGGAAACCGATGTTTCTTCGATTTTGGAGCTGCATGCTGAAAAGCTGCAAGAGTACTTAAGGCGTGAGCTTGAGATCGAGGAGGGGCGGCTTCTAGAGAAGATCTTCGAGAAGACACTCGAGCAGATCTTTATCGAGAATCGCCTCTACAAAAGGCTAGAGACAGTCAGCTCTCAGGCAGCGATCCATGAGACTGTCGCAGATAGCCTCGTGCCCTACCACAAAGAGCTCTCGCGAACTCCAACGAAGGAGGATATCGAGCGGCTGCTAGCTATTCCCATTCGTCGCATCTCAAGATTCGATATCGACAAGAACCAAGAAGAGATCGCGGCCATACTCGCTAGATTAAAAGAGATCGCAAAGGATCTCAAAGGGATCAAGCAGGTCACTATTCGCTATCTAAAATCTCTCCTTGCAAAATATGGCAAGCACTTCCCTAGACGAACAGAGATTAGCGCCATTGAAACGATCGATAAGCGAGCGATGGAGACCTACACGATGCAGGTTGGCATCGATGAGAAGGGGGGCTTCATTGGAACCAAGGTACAGGGCGAGAGATCGCTTGAGTGCACGAATTTTGACAAGCTCCTCCTCCTCTATAAAGAGGGTAATTTTACAGTCATCTCTATCCCGGAGAAGCTCTATGTTGCAGGAGAGGGGCGAACCCCCGTCTCTATCGGTGTGGCGGATAAGACGACCTCCTTTGTGGCGATCTACCGCGACCAAGCAACTGGCCTCTCCTACGGCAAGAGGTTCATCGTCAACCAATTTATCCTCGAGAAGAGCTACGAATTTATCCCTGAGGGGGCGGAGCTCCAACTTCTAAAGGAGGGCAGTGCGGGCACCATCTATCTCGATCTAGAGAAGAAGGCCCGGCAAAAAGAGATGCGCATCCCCGTCGTCCTCGATGAGATTCCCTTAAAAGGGGTGAAGGCCAAAGGGGTGCGTCTAAGCACTCGCCCTGTGCGAAAGATTCTTAAAGGAAACATTAAAGAGGTAGAGCAGCTCACCCTCTTCTAAACCGATAACCTCACAGCGGGGGATCTCCATGTGGCTCTTACTACTAACAGTAGCGGCAACCTATATCAACGCACCGGCTGCATTTATGCGCTGCGAACCCAATGATAGAGCGCATATCGAATCTGAGGGGATCTACTCTGAGAGAGTTCGGGTCATCGAAGAGGGCAAGGAATGGAGCTTCGTCACGATGACAAGTAGCTACCCCGCTTGGATAAAAAGCAGCGATCTCTTTGAAAATCCCAATTTTCTTCAGGACCCAGAGGTTCGCACCCTCAAGGTAGCGCGCAAGGCGGCTCACCTCTATGAGGTGACAGATACAGAGTGGGGTCCCATTCTGACCCTGCC
>JAKBAF010000141.1 GCA_021809305.1 bacterium | reverse complement strand
ATCCTTAGAGGATGCGATGGGGCGCTCGGTGATAGCGTCAACCGAGATTGCAGGCCCTGGTTTTATCAATATCTGGCTTGAGCGTGGTTTTCTTTCGCGAGAAGTGGACGCCCTTCTCCTCGACCCGCGTCTTGGCCTTCCGCCTCTTAAAGAGAAGAAGCGGGTGATTGTGGAGTTCTCGAGCCCAAATACGGCCAAGGAGATGCATGTTGGCCACCTCCGATCGACAATCATTGGCGAGTCCTTGGCTCGAGTTCTAGAGTTTTTCGGCTACGATGTCTTGCGGCTCAACCATGTGGGCGATTGGGGAACGCAATTTGGTATGCTCATCGCCTACATGAGAGAGTGCGCAGCAGATGTTCTCTCTGATAAGAGAGAGGCGGATCTCCCTCAGCTGATGGCCTGGTATCGCGCAGCAAAGGTCCGCTTTGATGCCGAAGAGGGCTTTAAGAGGCGATCCCAGCTCGAAGTTGTCGCTTTGCAAGGAGGCGATCCTGGCTCGCTTCACGCCTGGGAGAAGATCTGCGCCATTTCGCGAGCTGGCTATCAGGAGATCTACGACCTGTTAGATGTCACCTTAAGCGAGCGAGGAGAGTCCTTTTACAATCCGTACTTGAGTGAAATTGTTGCTGACCTTGAGAGCAAGGGGCTTGTCACATTAAGTGCGGGCGCCAAGTGTGTCTATCTTGAGGGTTTTTTAGGCCGCGATGGAGAGCCTCTGCCCCTTATCGTTCAGAAGTCTGATGGGGGATACAACTATGCGACAACAGACCTTGCAGCTCTTCGCCATCGCATTAGCGTCGATCTTGCCGACTGGCTCATCTACATTACAGATGCGGGTCAAAGCAGCCATTTCGCCATGGTTCTTCAGGCAGGTGAGAAGGCGGGCTATTGGGACCGCTCTCGTCATCGTATCGACCACGTTCCCTTTGGTCTTGTTCTTGGGGCCGATGGCAAGCGCTTTAGAACTCGCTCAGGTGAGACAGAGAGGCTCATCGATCTGCTCAATGCGGCAATTGAGAAGGCGCGCTCCATCATTGCTGAGCGCTCACCTGATATGGGGCCAGCGGATGTTGAGGAGGTGGCAAGTGCGCTAGGTCTTGGGTCTGTTAAGTATGCAGACCTTTCAAGCCATAGGGTGAAGGACTACCACTTTAGTTACGATCGAATGCTCCGATTTGAGGGCAATACGGCCCCCTTTCTTCTCTACGCCTATGTGAGGACAGAGGGTATCAAGAGAAAGGTGGGCATCGATCCTAAGGAGCTTATGGGAAGGGCGAAAATCACGTTGGAGCACCCCTCAGAGCTGGCTCTTGGCCTCCATCTGCTACGCTTTCCTGATGCTCTTGAGAGCGTTGTGCAAGGACTCCTCCCACACCGTCTCACAGAGTACCTCTACATCTTAGCCGAGCGGTTTAACGCCTTCTTTCGCGACTGCCGGGTTGAAGGGGTAGCTGAGCAGGATAGCCGCCTTCTTCTTGCGGAAGTGACCGCTCGGGTGCTGCGGCAGGGGCTCTACCTTCTTGGCCTAAAGACCGTGCCGCGCATGTAGCTTTTAGTGGCAGTTTGGGCCCATTGGCTCGCCTCTGACGGCTACCTTGGAGGGCTCTCCTGCTATCTCTTGCACATAGCGCGGTACCCCATATCCTGGGAGCTCACGCGCAAGTGCTGCAACAAGTTCTTTCCCACGGCTCGCTTCCACCTCAAAATGTGCTGATCCTGCAACTGGGTCTAGCTGGTAGAGATAGTAGGGGAGAATCCCCTCATCAATGAGTCGCATTGAAAGGGCTTTTAGGGTCTCAACTGAGTCATTCACCCCTTTTAAAAGCACCGCTTGATTGAGCACGGGAATACCAAGAGAGCGAATCTTGGAGAGCGATGCAGCGACCTCGGCATCAAGCTCAAGAGGGTGGTTGCAGTGGATGACGAAGTAGATCTGTTTTCTGCTCTTTTTTAATAGCTCGATAAAAGAGAAATCAATTCGCTCTGGAATACCAATCGGGAAGCGGCTGTGGAAGCGGAGGCGTTTGACGTGCTCCATCTTGTTCAGCCCGTCAATCAACCGTGCTAGGATCTCGTCAGAGAGCGAAAGGGGGTCGCCGCCACTAAGTAAGATCTCAGAGAGGCTCTCATCTGCATTAATTGCGGCAAGCTCCTCTTCAAAGGTGGCTTGAAAAGGGGCGTAATCGAAGTGTCGTCTAAAGCAGTAGCGGCAGTGCATGGCGCAGGCAGAGGAGGTTACAAGGAGCGCTCTTCCTGCATATTTTTTTAGAAGACGCGGGGAGAGTTGAGCCTCTCTCTCTTGTAGAGGATCAGCTGTGAAGCCTGGAACCGCCACCTCTTCCTGAAGTGTTGGGAGGAACTGTCTCAGTATGGGATCATCGAGCCTCCCTTTGGCTATCTTTTCAGCAAGGCGCAGGGGCAAGTTCAGGCGAAAAGAGCTCTTTTGGAGAATCTGACCTCGCTCTTCGCTGCCTAGCTCTAAAAAGTCGGCAAGAGGCTCCCATTTGGTGAAATTAAGGCGCAATTTTTGGCGCCAATCAGGAAGAGGGAGGGTTCGATTGGGGAATGCAACGAAGCGAGATGAGGAGGCACCGATAGACAAGGAGATCTAGCCTCTCGTCGCAGCGAGAGGCTCATTCAGTGCCTCGTCAAGGTGTTCATGAGAGAGCTTTCTCTGTTGGGACTGTTGGCTCCCGCGCAGCTGGGGCTCTTCTGGCTTCATTTCGGTGACCCTCTCTATGTTGGCACCGAGGAGCTCCAGCTTTTCAGCAAGCCGCTCATAGCCCCGATCAAGGAAGGGAAGGCCGGAGATTGTGGTCTCCTCAGGGGCGAGGAGGGCTGCTAGAACATAGGCAAAACCCGCTCGAAGATCGGGTATGGAGATGCTCTTGCCATGGAGTGGCGTGGGTCCTCGGACAAGCAGGCTGTGATAAAAGTTCTGGGCGGCAAAGCGGCAGCAACCGCCGCCAAGGCACTGCTTGAAGAGCTCAATCTCAGCGCCCATCTCTTTGAGTGTCTCAGCGTAACCAAAGCGATTTTCATAGACCGTTTCGTGAATCACTGAGGTTCCTGCCGCCTGTGTGAGCATGACCACAAAGGGCTGCTGCCAGTCGGTCATAAACCCAGGGTGGACATCGGTTTCAAGATGGAGCCCTCCTTGGAGGGGGCCGTCATAGAAGAACTCAATCCCCTTATCCTTTACCTCAAAGCCGCCGCCAATCTCGCGCAGCCTGTTGAGGAAGGTGATCATGTGGATGTGCTCAGCTCCCTCCACAAAGACCCGTCCCTTCGTGCTGACAGCGGCCATGGCGAGCGAGGCGGAGACGATGCGATCGGGTATGACAGTATGTTCGACCTCGTAGAATTTGCGCGTTCCCTGGATGCGAATTGTCCTGTCGGCATCGAGTGTGACGTGCGCTCCTAGCTTCTGTAGAAAGAGGATGAGATCGACAATCTCAGGTTCAACTGCGGCATTCTTGATCACGGTAGTGCCGCGTGCTCGAACAGCTGCTAGTATCGTATTCTCGGTCGCTCCAACGGATGGGTAGGGGAGCTCAATCACCGCGCCGTGGAGGCCATTGTAGGCTGAGGCGAAGTAGGCCCCCTCTTTCTTCATGTCGCGGTACTCAATCACAGCGCCAAGCTTCTGGAGAGCTTGGATGTGGAAATCGACAGGGCGCCGTCCGATCTTGCAGCCGCCAGCTGTTGGGATGATAATATCTTCATCGGTCCGTCCAAGAAGGGCGCCGATCATCAAAATGGGAATTCGGTTTGACCCGGAAAAGCGCTGTGGGATATAGGAGGTGCGCAATTCAGGGGTGATAACCTGCATCACACCTCCCTCGCGATCCCAATCGACCTTCATGCCAATTTCGCGGCAGAGGTCAACGGTGACGTCTACCTCACCGATGTCAGGAACATTGTAGAAGGTGCAGCGTTGATCAGAGAGGAGGGAGGCAACAAGGAGCTTTGTGACGGCATTTTTAGCGCCTGGGGATTTCACTCGCCCTCTTAAGGGCGTCCCACCTCGTATCTTTAGGACTTCATGTGTGGCCGCATCCATTGGATCCGCCCTAGCCAGTCTCAAATTCATTTCAATGTCGTTACATCCATGCAGGGACTGTCGGGCGTGAGGCAACGCTGAATAGGACCCGATTAAGTCAACAGTTCCATTGTGTAACCGATTTGAGTTTTTTTGTAAATAGGTAAGCCAGCGTTTTTTACGCCAATTTTCCTGCCAACTTTCTCAAAGAGCTAGAAGGGCAGAGTGGTTACCTTTTGTCTACCCGCTTAATTACCTCTTAGGCTCAACTGCTAAATAGTACCCAGCTGAGAGGCCTGTCATGATGGCAATTGGATAGGTAAATAGCTTTTTATCTAATAGGCCTGTGAAGGGCAGCTTTCGAAAAGCAACGGGAATAGCGTAGATAAGAAAGAAGGTAAGAGGGATTCCGTAGAAGCGAGAGAGCCCGCGAGCGCCCTTCTCAAGCTTCTCACCCGCTCTTTTA
>JAKBAF010000140.1 GCA_021809305.1 bacterium | reverse complement strand
ACAGATGCATTGTTCGGGCGCAGCTCGCTCCACTTGGCAAGGGGATCAGCCTTGATCTTTAGTCGCCCCTCTTGGGTGCGAATCTCGAACTTATACTTCTCCCCCTCCTTCATCCCTGGGACAAAGAGCTCCCACACCCCCGCTACCCCCATGCAACGCATCGGATTTTGACGACCATCCCAACGGTTGAGATCAGAGACAAGGGCGACGCCCTTAGCGCTCGGAGCCCACACGGTAAAGGCAACCCCCGCTGCCCCTTGGTGTTCCATGAGCCTTGCCCCTAGGACATTGTAGAGCTCGTAGTGGACTCCCCTGCCAAAGAGGTACTCATCCATCTGGCCGAAGGTCGGATAAAAAGAGTAGGGATCGTGGTGAAGACGCCCATCTGAGCAGTAGATGCGATACTCAAGTGGTGTTAGATCCTGGGGAACAATGACCTCAAAGAGTCCGCACTCTCGGATACAAAGCGCCTCGACCACCTCGCCACGCACCTCGAGATAGATCCTTTTTGCACCTGGGCGCCAAAGGCGGATGACTCTCTTGTCACCCTGCGCTGGATGCAGGCCGAGGAGGTGATGGGGATTCTCCTGCTCGCCCCGCATTAGCCGATCGATATCTAGAGAGAAGGCCCAATCGAGATCCGCTGGCTTGTAATCTGTCACACCACTCACTCTCTCTTACTCGGGAGTTCGTACTCTACTTCTCAAAGCGGTCTATAAAGACCCTCCTTCCTTGGAATACTGGAAAGGGGGTGCCAGCGTCAACCTTTCTTCCGGATCCATGAGGAAGATAGCGTACCCTGAAGTGGCGAATCTCTTTGGGGAGATCGAGTAGAAGCTCCGTAGAGAGGGTGGGGTTTAAGAAACACCTTCGCATACGCCCGCAGCTCCACTCCATATCAAGCTCGCCAAAGGAGGTGGCCGCCCGGATAAGCCGCCCACAGGGAAGATCGTGGGGTAAGAGTGGAAGAAGAGAGAGGGCGCCGTCCCTCTCGTCAATCAAGATAGAGCGGATCAGCTGCGCACCCGCACTTAAGAGGAGGAGAGGTGAGCTCTCTTTGGAGAGCGGTGGCAGAGAGAAGCCAAGATGGTGCTCATCAACGCAGGAAGGAACCATTAGTTCGCCAAATCCTGCTCGATAGAGGTTACGCAATGAAGGGATAAGGTCGCTGCGGCGCCGCTCTGCAATGGCCGCGTCAAGTGAGCTAAGCAGCGTGCTCGAGGGAATCTTTGCAGAGGGCAGGGAGGGTGCCATCCCTCCCAACCTAAACCAGTAAGGAAGGATCTCTCTCATCTCTTCTCGCCCTGAGACGCAGTCCCAATTGAGAGCTTTGCTTGACCCAAATGAGAGCCGCTCGCCAAGGAGGGTGGAAAAATTGAGAGGCTCCCCAAGTGGCGCTCCAAACCTAACTGGCTCACCAATTGCTAGCGCTCCGTTAGCCTCAACGCCTCTCCAACGACTTTGAAAGGCCATCGGATAGGGCAATTTATCAACAAGTAGCAAAACGCCGCCCTCACAAGCAGAGAGCGAGACTCTAAAGAGCTTTCTCCCAAAGGAGGAGAAGATCTTAAGATGACCTCGTTCTAGATCCTGCTCGAGTGTAAAGTGCTCCCCCGCCCCCTCTAAAGTGAGTGCCACCTCACCGCAAGGCGTCGACTCCCCTAGATCGTAGAACTCAAGGCGGGCGGGATAGGCCTCGGCGACAAGCGAGCTGCCAGGGATGAGCGCACGCACCCCAGGCCTGTGGACAAATCCCTTTAGTCGCTCAGCAATCGCAATTTGCATCTCCCCTCCTTTCTCACAAGCCGCCCAATCAATCCATCCGGTCTATTCTCGATGAGCTCGACATCAACAAGCTCATTGGACTCAAGTGTATTTGACTCAATCGAGACGCTCAAAAAATTAGCAGTATGGCCTGTGATCCACCCCTCACGCATCCGACCTTCGGTGAGAACGCTCATCTGACGGCCGAGAAACTGCTCTCGCAAGCGATAGGCGCCAAGCTCTGCTGCTCGCAGGAGCCTCTCTTTGCGCTCGCGCTTACGCTCTGGGCTGATCTTCATTGGGTAGCTTGAAGCGCGCGTATTGGGGCGATCACTATAGGGGAACATGTGCACCTTGGCAAAGCGGACCTGCGCAATCACCTCAAGTGTCTCTTCAAAATCCCTCTCCCCTTCACCTGGGAAGCCAACGATAATATCAGTTGTGAAGGTAAAGTCGGGGACAAGTGACCTTAGACGCTCGCAGGTGTCGATAAAGATCTGACGGGTATACTTTCGGTTCATCCGCTTCAAAACGAGGTTGGAGCCCGCCTGCAAGACGATATGCATTGACGGGCAGGTCCTCTTGCCACCCAGTATCGCACCTGTCAGCTCCTCATCAACCTCATCGGGATCAATTGAGGAGAGCCTAAGCCTCTCAAGACCCTTGATCTCATCTACCGCGCGTACAAGATCGGCAAGGCGCGCCTTAACTGCGCCCCCATCGAAATCACCGATATTGATACCCGTTAGAACGATCTCGCGATAGCCGCTCTCAACCAGCCTCTCAACCTCCTGAACCACCTCTGCAACGGTTCTAGAGCGCGATCGCCCCCTCACATAAGGGATGACACAGTAAGTACAGTAGGAGTTGCACCCATCTTGCACCTTTACAAAGGCGCGGGTGTGCCCCTCAAATCTTCGAATCTCAAACTCTGGCAGAGACTCGATATCTGGTAGCAGCCGTCCAATAAGACTCTCTTTTTCAAGATTTGAAACGACGACTACCCTTTCATCAATTGATTTGGCAAATTCTGGCTGCCTTTCAATGGCGCAGCCAGTAACGGCCACCTGCGCATCTGGATTCTCGCGTACAAGGCGCCGAATCTGCTGCCTCGAATCCTTATCGGCCCCAACTGTCACTGTGCAAGTATTTACAATACAGAGATCTGCGCTCTCGCCCTCTTTTGCCTCAACATAGCCGAGCGCCTCTAGCTGCGAGCGGTAGGCCTGCGACTCGTATTGATTGGTGCGGCACCCAAGTGTTGCGATCCGAAACCGCTTCCCCTTCTCCAACTCTTACCCCCGTCCCAAAAACTGGATCAGTATGACACAGGGCAGGGAGCTTGCGCAACGTGGGCCCTTTCCGAGGAGGGATCGCGCCTGTTGCCGCGACCCTGCAAGAGACACTATTTTCAAAAGTGAAAACTATGCAGCTGAATCTGAAGAATTTCATTAGCGCGCACCGCCCAAGTATGCCCGCGAGCTGCAGCCTTCTGGCCCGCGCAGGCTATCGTTTCGCACCGCTCGGTATTAGTAAGAAATAAGGAGACAAGATCCGGTACAAGAGCGAGATCGGCGGCTTTGAATGTCACAAGCTCACCTCCCTCCACAAAATGGTGGCTTAAGAAGTCGCTTCGCTCTGCGATGAGCGCCGCCCCTTGAAGCATCGCTGTCAGCGGCCGCTCATGCGATCCTGAGCTATAGGCTGGATTGAGGTGGAGGGCCACCTTCGCTCTTCGATAGAGGTCGATTGTCTCCGAGATCGAGCGGGAGCCAAGAAGGTGGTGAGCCGCGGCGTCCGGATGTGCCTCCCAGCCCACACCAACAAGTGTTGCGATAAGCCCCGCCTTGGTGAGGTGGCGAAGCAGGCGAGCGCGCCGCTCATGGCGGATGTAACCCTCAAGTAAGGAGAGGGCACGGCGCTCAGAAATAAGCCATTGAAGGCTATCCCCGAGCCGCCGTTCGGCCCAAAGCTCAGCTAGCGGCCTCTCATCACCTGCTTTGGCTAAAGAGGTCACCTCCTCCATTACAGCCCACATCTCCGAGGGAAGCTCCCTCCATTGCTCCTTGATACGCTCAGGTGGGTGGTAGCTTGCGGCAAAGAGCAGATCGATCGGGCGGCTATTGACAGGTGCCGCGGCTATGGGGCCACAGCCTCCATGATAGAGGGTCTTCACGCTTCCTTGCACAAGGTGGGCAAGGCGTGGATCTGGTACGAGAAGGGTCAGAGCCTCCGCCCCATCACCCAACCCCTGAACCTCAAAAGGATCATCTAATATGAAAGAGAGTGAAGGGACTCGTAAATAGTCGTGGAGAGGCTCGCCATCGATTTGAAGTGAGAGGGCTTTGGCATTAAAGGAGAAGATAAACTCGGGGCCAGAGGCAATTGCCTCTTTTAGGAGCGACTCTGCGCCTACCTGATGGGGTTGTGCGAGATAGGTGTGATATCCATGAGCACGAAATCCGAGGGCTAGCTCTTCACTAAAGCGGTTAATCACACCGTAGCGAGAGGTCGAACTGACAAGAAGGATGCTACCCCTCCTCGTCAAGGCGTACCTCCTGCTCGAAGGTGCACCCGTGCTTCACAAGCTCATCAACGTAGGTGAGGTCGTAATCCTTACCTGAGACAAAAGTGGCGTCGTTTAGCATGTAGAGGTGGAACGGGATGGTGGTGTGCACGCCGCTTATATGGAATTCACGAAGCGCACGCTTAAGCACAGCAATCGCTTCTGCGCGGGTTTTACCCTTC
>JAKBAF010000139.1 GCA_021809305.1 bacterium | reverse complement strand
GGGCATCAGGGATGAGGGCAGCGGGTTTGAGCGAGGCAAGGGGACGAGCTAAGTGGCTTGAACCTTTAGCAAAGAGGATGATGGGGATGGAAGGATCTTTGATGCCCAGCATAATGCGCTTTAGGTAGGGCAGTGAGAAGAGGTTAAAGAGGTTGGGTGTTAGGAGATTCGCCCACGTATCGAAGATTTGGATGGCATCGATGCCGCAATCGATCTGGGCGTTTAGGAAGTCGATCGCAACATCTGCTAGTAGCGCAAGGAGGGTGTGGAGCGACTCTGGATCGCGGTAGATCCACTCGTGGATGCGTTTAAAATCTTTTGTCGGGCGACCTTCGATAAGGTAGCTGGCGATTGTAAAGGGGGCGCCGACAAAGCCTATGAGGGGAACCTCGAGCTGCTGCTTTAGGGGGGGTATGGCTGCGAGGACGAAATCGAGCGCTTCGCGGGCGGGCCGAGGGAAGAGCCTCGCGATCTCATCTGGATGGCGAATGGGGCGAGCAATGATCGGCCCCTCGCCTGGGTGGACGTCCCACGAGATAGCAAGGGCATCAAGTAAGATCAGAATGTCCGTGTAGAGAATCGCGGCATCGAGCGAGAAGCGCCTGAGGGGCATCTGTGTAATGTGCACAATAGCATCGCTGCTCTGAAAGAGCTCAAGGAGGGAGTGGTTTTGTCGCAGCTCTCTATATTCGGGAAGGTAGCGACCCGCCTGGCGCATAAGCCAGATAGGTGGCGGGCCGCTATTCTCTCCCCTTAGCGCCTTGAGGAGGGGGGAGTCTCTCAAGCTAATACTCTCTCGAGTATGCTCTCAACGGTGAAGCCGAACTCGGTAGCCAGGGCGCTTGCTGGCGCAGAGGCGCCAAACCCGTCCTGTGAGATAGCAATCCCCTCTCGTCCGATGTACTTATACCAGCCCTGTGCAACGCCCGCCTCTATGGAGACGCGCTTGCCAATATCGCCACCAAATAGAGAGTCGCGATAAGCCTTATCTTGCGCTTCAAAGAGTTCCCAGCAGGGCATGGAGATAAGACGCACCGCTTTGCCGCGCTTTTCAAGCTCAAGCATAACGTCATGGGCCAGGTGGAGCTCAGAGCCTGTAGCTACAAGGGTGAAATCGGGTTTGCGATCTTCTCGCTTGAGGATGTAGGCGCCTCTGCCAACCCCTTCAGCATAAGGGCGGTCAGTGCCAGGAACCTCGGGGAGATTCTGCCTAGTGAGGGAGAAGGCGGTTGGTCCCTTGTATTTAAGGGCGGCAAGCCACGCCATCTTGACCTCGTTTTGGTCCCCTGGCCGGATGAAGTGGAGGTTGGGTATGGTGCGCAGGGACATGTAGTGCTCAACCGGTTGGTGGGTCGGACCATCTTCGCCAAGAAAGATGGAGTCGTGTGTAAAGTGGTAGATGACCTGGACCTTCATAAGGCAGGCGAGACGGATCGCGTTGCGCATGTAGTCGGAGAAGGTGAGGAAGGTGCCGACAAAGGGGAGGATCATGTCGGTGCGGCTTAAGCCGCTTGCGGCGCAAGCCATGGCAAATTCGCGGACGCCGAATTTGATGTTGCGCCCTGCGAAGTGGCCAGGAGAGAGGAGCGGAAACTGCTTCATCATGGTGAGATCAGAGCCGGATAGATCGGCGGAGCCTCCATAGAGAAAGGGAAGGATTGTGCTGAGGTGTTTGATGACGGCTGCAGAGGCGCTTCGACCGGCGATCGGTGCCTTTATGGCGAGGCCTCGGAGGTCTGATTCAATATTGCTTGGAAGGCGTTTCTCGTGCATGACATCAAATTCAGCTCGGCGCTCGGGGTTCTCCTTCGACCAAGCGTCAAAGAGCGTTTGCCAGGCTGCTTGGAGGGCTGCATCGCTCTTTTGTTTCTCTTCAAAGAAGGAGCGCACAGCTCCTGGAACATAGAAATCCTCTTCAGGCAGCCCGAGGGTCTTCTTTGCAAGAGCTACCTCCTCAGGTCCAAGAGCTGATCCATGAGCCTTGTTCGTTCCCTGCTTATTAGGAGAGCCCTTACCGATGATGGTGTGAAGGACAACAAAAGCAGGTCGCTCTTGATGGGCGCGGATCGAAGAGATGACAGCATCAATTGCTTCCAGGTCTTGTCCATCGCATTCGTAGACCTCAAAGCCATACGCCTTGTAGCGCGTTTTGGTGTCTTCAACAAAGCTCTCTGAGGTGGGGCCATCGAGGCAGATCTTGTTGCTATCATAGATAAGGATGAGGTTGTCCAATTGCAAGTAGCCAGCAAGGGATGAGGCTTCACTGCTGACCCCCTCCATCATGCAGCCATCGCCTGCAAGAACGAAGACCTTGCTATCGAATAGAGGCTGTTTGGGGGTGTTGAACTTGGTTGCGAGTATTTTCAGGCCAAGAGCTAAGCCAACGCCATCCCCGACGCCCTGCCCAAGAGGGCCTGTTGTGACCTCGATTCCATCTGTATGGCCAAATTCAGGGTGGCCAGGGGTATTGGAGTGGAGCTGGCGGAAGTGTTTGAGGTCATCAAGGGAGATCTTGTAGCCGGAGAGATGAAGGGTGGCGTATTGGAGCATGCAGCCGTGGCCAGCGGAGAGTATGAACCGGTCGCGGCCCATCCAGTTGGAGTCTTTGGGGTTGTAGCGTAGGGCGTATCCCCAGAGATAGGCGCCAAGCTCAGCGCAGCCCATAGGAAGGCCAGGGTGTCCAGAATTGGCCTTTTGGACGGCATCCATTGCAAGGCCTCGGATGGTGTTTGCGATCTTAGCAAGCGTTTTTTTTAGCGCGTCGTCCATCTAGCGGTACCCCTCTTGTTGTAGCGAAAAATTAACTCCCTCACCAAATTTCGGCAAGGGAAAACCGGTTTCCTGCCAACCAACGAAAGGATTGATTAAGAATCAGAAAATCTCCACTATTAGCCATCCTACTTAGAGGAGAAGTTAACGCTACTATGGAACTTGCTGGTCCCTCTTTCCTTGTCCCCTTTACGGTGGTCTCACAAATTATGGGGGTCTCCCTTGAGGGAGCCCCCGATTTTGCACAAGCATTGAACCTCTATCCTGGCAGAGAGAAGAAGTACCTCAACTGGCGCGCCATCCAAGACCTTAACGAAGATAAAACCATTAAAGAGGCCAACACCCTAAAGTTGACGGCACGGGAGTGGTATTCAAAAGTTGATTGGGCAGGTGATGCATTAGAGATGGTGCCGCTTGTCCGAAATTTCATCCCAGCAGGGCGGAAGTTCATCGATATTCTGGTCCTTGTTGTTGAGCTTGCAGTCCGTGTGATCAAAGCATTTCATGCCTTCGGGGAGTTTGGAGCGGATCGCACCAAGGTGGAAGACCTGCTGGCCTTATCGAGGCCGCCTCCTGCTGATACTCAGGCTCTTTGTGACGATGAGATCCCTGAGGAGCCGAGGAAGAGAGGATGGCTTCAAAATGTTACTGAGTACTTCTGTCCTCCCCAATTTCACGGATCGGTGGTCTCTGCACTCTACCAGGTAGGAGAGCTTGGCAGCATCTTTCTTAAGGGAGGGGAGGACCTCAATAACCTTCTCATGTCGTTCTATCACGTCTACAAGATCTTCGATGGGAGCGAAACGACCCTGGATCACGCGATAGGGCGAATAGGCATCAACATCTCCTTTCTCTCCCGTCATCTTAAGCATGTTGTTGGTGGAGCTGCAAAATACGTGACAGGTAGCGCCGAGATGATGAGGCAGATAGGCTGCAAGTTTGATTTAACAAGCAATTGGTTCAAAGGTGCGCTCGCGAAGGAGTTGCGTCGGAAGAGGCTCGAAGAGGAAGATGATGCCCCTGGTAGTACGCGCAAAATTAGATATAGAGAGATCTGAGTGTAGCAAAGTGGAGGGTTAGAATCGGATGGCAACAAGACTTATTGCGGTGCGACACGCCAAACCTGCCTCATCAGACCCAGCTCTCTATCCGGACGATGACCTTCGGCCCTTACTCGATGAGGGGAAGAGGGCTCAACTAGAGGTTGCCGAGAAGCTGAAGTTGGGAGGCTACATCCCTCAACTGATCCTTGCATCGCCTGTTACGCGTGCCAAGGAGACAGCTGAGATTCTAGCCAAAGTCCTTGTCAGCCGCATCGAGACCGAGCCGGCACTTGGTGCGAACTTCAATCCAGATGCTCTTATCAAACGCTTTGTAGTAGGAGAGACACTCCTCGTTGTAGGGCACAATCCAACGCTCGCCTCCTTTGTCAACTCGCTCCTTGGGTTTAACTTTTTTGTGGGAGGTATGCCCCAGAGCGCGGCAATTGTTGTGGAGTTTGAGGGGACAATCACCTATGGCCTCGCCTCCTTCCTCGCCTACTATCCTTCCTGAGCCCAGGGCACAGGAAACTAAAACGATTTTTTGGACATCTGTGTAGCGACAGTCCAGCACCCTGCTTCGGATATGCTATTTTTGGACGCCCATATCATATGGATTGTGATAGCCACAGGCGTGGCCAGAACCAAAGCTGCACGGGAGTGCAGCACTCCAAATTTGAGCTTACGGCAAGGATATGTAGCAGCAGACTCC
>JAKBAF010000138.1 GCA_021809305.1 bacterium | reverse complement strand
ACAAAGGGATGATGGCAACCATTGGCAAGAATAAGGCCGTTGCAATGTCGGGGCGTTTGCGGATCTCGGGTTTTATCGCCTGGCTTGCATGGGGATTCATTCATATTGCCTATCTGGTACACCATCGTAACAAGCTTGTTGTAATGATCTCTTGGCTCTTTCAGTACTGTACGGGCACAAGAGGGGCGCGTCTTATCAACCATCCTCTCGATGATGAGAGCCCGGAGGGAGTAGAAAAATAGGGCCACCAAAGGTTGCGCGAAGATCTCGTATTCGATCACTTGTTAAGATCTCCTTTGGCCTCCCTGCTTTCCTAAAAAAAATAGTCGGAAGCTTGGCTTCTGGCTGCTTTTGGGAGGCGACCCCTGCTCTCTTTTACGGTCTTCATATCTACTTGGCTACCTCACTTGGCCTCTGGCGCAGCCCATTGCCACTTATTGCGCTTCTTCCTCTCTGGCTCCCTCTTGTTTTTGAGAGAGCTTACGCTGCACTACTGAAGGGGTCGGTGGTTTTTGCGCTGATTGCCGGCTATATGCTGATCGCATGCGATAACCCGAAACTTCCGAAGAGTGGGTTGAAAGGAGAGGGTTATCTCCAGGTCGAGGATCTGGTTCGGGGTAACCGCTATGGCAAAGGAGGGTATCTCTTAAAGGGCCATCTGCGCAGCTTCTCATGGGAGGAGGGGGAGTTTAAGAAGCTACCCGTGCGCTGCTATCTAATCGGTCCAGCAGGGCCGCCGCCCTTGGATGCGCTTCTTTACGTTAGGGGGGTTCTCAAAGAGGGGAGAGGTCTTAGCTACAAGTTTAAGATGGATTCAAAAGAAGGGTGGAGAGTTGTCGATCAAAGACCCAGCTTTTCAACCTATCGCTTTAGGGCAAAGGAGGGGTTGTCGCAGCTTCTTAAGACTCATTTCAAAGGTGAGCGTGAGGTGAGCTTCCTAAATGGCCTTGCCACGGGCAACTTCACCGATAGTGCACTTATTTCATGTTTCGGTCGCTTAGGCCTTGCCCATCTTATGGCAATATCTGGGTTTCACTTCACAATTCTTGCCCTTCTTCTCTCACTCATTCTCCGCTTGCTTCTCCCCCCTATTACTGGGAGACTTGCATTGGCCTTAGGACTTACTTTCTACGCCCTCTTTATCGGAGGATCAGCTTCTGTGATGCGGGCGTGGACAATGGCCCTATTGAGCCTTGTAGCGCCCTTGCTGTGCAGAAAGGGGAACCCTCTAAACAGTATCGGCGTGGCACTCGGTTTGATCACTCTAACTGACCCACGTGCCACGGCAACCCTTGGATTTCAGTTCAGCTTTCTCTGCACAGCCGCAATCCTTCTATTTTATAAGCCGCTAGAGGAGCTTCTCACCTATTTTCTCCCGCGGATGAGCTATAAGGAGGCGCATCTCCTCTCCGTACTCGATAAGCACGGCTACCTCGCCCTCGCATTTTTGCGCTCCTTAACTGCCCTCACATTGGCTGTACACCTCCTGGCCCTGCCCTTGACCCTCTTCTACTTCCAGCGTTTTTGTCTGATGGGGCTGGTCTACAACCTCTTCTTTCCACTGCTGATCACACTTGTCATGTTTCTTCTCGCGATTGCACTTGTCTTAAGTCCACTTATCGGCCCCTTAGGTCGCCCTCTCTTCAACGTGGTGGAACTACTTACAAAATTTTCTATTAACTTCGCATCCGATGTTCCGCCTTTTTTTGATTTTACGTTGCGCACGGGCCCTCTCTCGGCAAATCTCATAGCTCTTATTGTTCTTGCATGGCTCACCCTCGGATTCGCCTATGCGGCTAAGAAGGGCTCTCTTGGGTCCGTGAGAGGGTGCAATTGACCGGCATCCTACTTTTCGTTATATAGCCGATTATGAACGAGCACGTGAGACACTACTTTACCGTTGCGAGCGAAGCACAAGAGGGGGGCCACTACCATCAGGTCATCCCACTTGAGGTTGCAGGTAGTGAAACTTTTGAATCTGCGCAGTTGAAGGCACCCCTTTTGCCCAAGGGGTGGTGGGAGCTCACCCGCCTACCATCTGAGGATCGTATTGAATTTGTCCGCGGCTTCTGGTTTGCCACACTCCCATATATGCCGGGCACAAGCGATATCATTGGTAAATTCTTTGGAGAACTGGATGACATTGGCGTTATCCTGACACAGCAGAGTGCGGGAAGTACTTTTCTTGCCCAAATGATCTACAGCATGCGGAACAATAGCACATTCTTTCGAGGCTTACCGCCAGCCCTTAAGGAAGAGCGCGAACTACTGCGTCGCCTTTTTCCAACTCACCCGCTGCCTGAGGATTTTATTGAGTTTCTCAAGATCCACAATGGTTTTAGCAAGGTGACAGATACTGGACTTATCCCTGCTGCCGCCATCCAACCGACCTTCGAGTCATTCCAGGAGAGACTCTCTCATAAGCCACCTCTGACCCGCGGTGCCCCCTATAATGAAGAGATTAACCCAAGCTCCTTGATTCCCTTCTACCAGTCGTTTGGCACAGACTCCTATCAGTGCTTTTTTGCGGACTGGTACCCTCAAGAGGAGATGGGCAATCTCTACTATTCTGGCCAGGACCACACCCTTTCGAACTTTTCGGGCAGGCAGAGCTTGCCTGAGAATCTCGCCTTCCCCTCGTTTCTCCATTGGCTTGCATTCTATCTTGATGGGATTGGAAGCTAAAAGCTTGGAGTGCGCACAAAGGATGTGCCGCACTCCAAGATGCAAAAGAGCCTCTTAAGGACTACTCGTCGTCCTCGCGAGCCTCACCGATGAGCGCTTCAGAAAGGAGGATGACAACCGCTTGCCGAGCTGCATAGCTGAGAGCTGTCTCTTCAACCTTAGCGGGGTCAATAACGCCACTCTTTAGGAGATCTTCAATTTCCCCCGTTTCGGCATTAAAGCCCTCATTCGGAGTGCGAGACTTAAGCTCATTTAGAATGACAGAGCCATCAAGGCCGGCATTAATGACGATCTGCCGCAGAGGCGCTTCGCACGCTTTTTTAACAGCAGCTGCACCGATCGCCTCATCACCGCTGAGCTTAAGGGTGTCGACAATCCGGCTAGCACGCAGGAGCGCTGTGCCACCCCCGGGGACAATGCCCGATTCGATGGCTGCCTTTGTTGAGCTGAGGGAGTCCTCATACATCTGCTTGCGCTGTTTCATCTCAGGCTCGGTCGCAGCTCCTACGCGGATTACAGCAACACCGCCGCTAAGCTTTGCCTTGCGCTCATCAAGCTTCTCTTTGTCATAAGAGCTCGCTGCGTTTTTGCGCTCTAATTCAATCTGCGTGATGCGTGCTTTAACAGCCTCTTTGGAGCCACTACCATTAAGAAGAAGGGTCTTATCCTTCGAAACGACAAGCTTCTCGACGCTTCCGAGGATAGCGGTGGTCGCCTCCTTGAGCATTACACCTGTTTCATCAGAGACAACAGTTGCCCCCGTGAGGACGGCTATGTCTTGGAGTAGCGCTTTGCGCCTATCACCAAAGCCCGGCGCTTTGACAGCACAGACCTTGAGTGTGCCCCGCAGATGGTTGACGACGAGGGTGGCTAAGGCATCTCCTTCGATCTCTTCAGCGATTATGAGGAGGGGACGGCCGGTGGCCAGAACGCCCTGAAGGAGGGGAACGAGTTCTTGGACAGCAGTGACCTTCTTATCGATAAGGAGCAGGAAGGGGTTAGACATTTCAACGAGAAGCTTCTCTTGGTCGGTGCAGAAGTAGGGGCTCAAATAGCCACGATCAAACTGCATTCCCTCTACAAGATCAAGCACGGTCTGTGTCTGCTTACCCTCTTCGACGAGGACAACCCCTGAGTCTCCGACCTTCGAGAGAGCTTTTGTGATGAGCTCCCCAATATCTACGTTACCTGAGGCGGAGACTGTGGCAACATTGCACTTATCCTTCTCGCTCTTGATCGGGATTGCGAGTTTACTAAGCTCTGCAAGGACCGCTTCAACCCCTTTTTCTATGCCTCTCTTAATGAGGATGGGGCTTGCTCCGGCAGCAATGACTCGTACCCCCTCTTCGACAAGGGCGCGAAGAAGGACGATGCCAGTTGTGGTGCCGTCACCGCACGCCTCTTTAATTTTAACCGCTACCTCGCGGGCCATCTTAACGCCCATATCCTCGAACTGATCTTCGAGCTCAACCTCGCCTACGATACTGTTGCCATCATTCGTAATGGTTGGGGCACCCCAGCTTCTCTCCAGCCCTACATTGCGCCCTTTGGGGCCAAGAGTGCAGGAGACGACGTCGGCGAGCTTGCGAATTCCGCTTAAAAGCTTCCTTCGTGCTTCCTCTTCAAAAATGATCTCCTTAGCCGTTGATGACATATGAGCAACTCCTTAGTTACCAAATTAAAGAAAAAAATGTTGCCATAAAGCCTTCCCTATCAGAAGCGAAGGCTAATATCTAAGTCTTTTACTGAGTGCGTAATGGCACTGAGCGAAATTCCGTTTACTCCCGCTTCAGCATAGGAGCGGATTGTATCAAGTGTAATTTCATCACCCGAAGCCTCCACGTAGGCTCGTCCATCTACGAGAGCGACTGCT
>JAKBAF010000137.1 GCA_021809305.1 bacterium | reverse complement strand
TAAACCCATTGCGTCCAAAATCTGGCAGACCTTCAAGTTGAGTGCTAAGGGTAGAGAAGATACTTCGCGCGCTTGGCAAGGAAGACCTCACGCCTCTCTCGATGGTGAGCAATAAGCGGCCACGTCACGTAGCGCTTCTCTCGGATAAGCTGAAGTGGCTCATCTGATCCCACAACCTTTCCTAGCATCTCTTCATACTTGCACCCCTGCCCTAACCCCTCTCTAAACTCCTTTGGATAGAGAGACTTGATCGTCCCAAGAATTAAAAATTGAGTAGAAACGGGTCGGTAGAGGATAGGGTCTGTCACCACAAGACGCACCCCCGAGCATTCAACCCCCTTTAGCCTGTCAAAGAAGGGAACAAAGAGATAGGGCTCAAAGTGAACGCCCGGAAAGGCCTGTTTATTTAACGTTTTGGCCATCTTTGCACCATCCATCCAAGGCGCCCCGACAACCTTAAAGGGGAGGGTGTACCCCACACCAATACTGACATTCTTCAAAACCTCACCAATCACAGAGGTCATCGCGTAGTAGAGAGGGGTGTCAGCCTCGGGAATCTGCGGACTTGTCGGGGTCCATGGGAGGTGGGTCATTTGATAGGACATCGCCCTCTTCCAGCCTCGCATTGCCACAACCTGGAGCTCGCACCCGATCTCATATTCAGCATTGAAGTAGCGGGCGAGCTCACCTATTGTCATCCCGTGACAGAGAGGGATATCGACATAGCCAAGAAAGGAGCGCTTTGCAGGATCGAGCATCGGACCATCGACAACAAGCCCATTGATCGGGTTCGGTCTGTCAAGAACGACAACCACTATTCCTCGCGCAGCCGCCTCCTCCATTGCATAGTAGAGGGTCGAAGCGTAGGTGTAGCAGCGCAACCCCACATCCTGGATGTCAAAGACAAGAAGATCGATCCCCTCTAGCATGGCGCTTGTGGGGCGCCTTGTCTCTCCGTAGAGACTATAGACAGGAACTCCCCGGATCGTAGCGCCACCTGTCACCTTCTCGCCAGCGTGATGGCTGCCTTGCAACCCATGCTCTGGGCCAAAGAGGGCGACACAGGTAAAGGGGAGATCCGGCCTTGTAAAGAGATCAAGGGTGGAGCGTCTCATCCGATCCTGACCCGTTCGGTTAGTGATGAGCCCCACCCTCTTGCCTCGCAGCAGCTCTCCTCCATCCTCAAAGAGGACATCCACCCCAAATAAGACGCTAGCGTGCAGGGGGGAGAGAGAGATCATCAACCAGAAGAGAGCGCCAAGTATCTTTGCCATTTCGCGGAACTCCATATTTGCCCCTGTAGAGGCTAACTAGGGAGACGCTTTTTCGTCACTCGGCGACTTGCGCCATCTGACAATTGGGGTACAAATCTATTCTTTTAATCGTGCAGAGTGAATCCTTCCGGACCTATTGTAAAGTGCCGAGGCCGCCTATCACGCCTTTGACTTGAATGAAGCGATCCTTTTGGCGTGTAGCCAAGATTGCGGGCGATAAAGTCACGCTGATCTCTACTACCCTTTGGCCTAAAGCAGGTGGTAACGAGAATGCCACCACTCACCAATGCCCCAGCCATATGGAGCATGGCTAGTCTATAGATTGGGATAATGGCAGGATCTGTGGCTGCGAGTTCATTGAATGCCCTGCTCCAGCGAGCCCTCTCCGCCCAGCGGGTGCCGCTAAAGAGCTGAATCTCTGGCAAGGGGCCGATTTTGGCAGCAGCAAGCGGTTTAGCGGCTTGGTCGGCCGCTTGGACCGCTCGGACTGCCATGATAAATGAGGCGAATTGAAGGCCCTTTACGAGGGGGGTGATGCTCCAGCGGCGAGAGGGGCTCTTATCTGATAAATGGCAGAACTCCAAACAGCTAAAGGCTGCAACAGAGAGCACGACAGAAAGTGCCGGATCGATGCGACCGACAAGCCATCCCATACTAGCCCCTGCGGCCAATTTGCAAAGACCAATTGCAGCATTCGTGTCATTCGACTCTGTTCTTTGATGCCAGCGCTGAGACAGCCGCTCCATTTCTCCCCCCTAAACCCTACGCGATCAATCTATCAATCCTTGAAGGCGTTTGCGCTCAGCCTCTACATTAAGGACGAGCCCTGCCTCTACATCTTTCGCAAGATTGTTTCGTCTCTTAACACAAAGAGTAAAAAGGGAATTTGACCAAGAATTCCGAATCTCAGGGAAATGCTCCTCCACATCCATAGCCACAGACAGAGTCTCCATCTCCTTAATCACAGACTGAGCTAGTCGAAATAACTTCTTCCAGACAGGGTTACTTGTATATTCGCCGGAGAAAAAAGGTAAAGGTGCGTCAAGAATTCTCGCCACTTTTTCATCTCTGTACTCTTGAACGCTGGGCCGATATTCGCTCTCCCAACGTGTCGTATCAAGTGCGGCCTCTCGCAACGTAAGCAGCGTCGGCTCCGCCTTTTTTAGCAGGTCTAAGAGGAGCTTCTCCTCCTCCTGACGTTGTGGATCGGTACGCCTAAAGGCGCCAAGCTTACCAGTTTCCTCTGCAAGCTCTGAAAATTCTTGAGGTGATGGCAACTCAAGGCGTTTATTGTGATAGGCAGTAAGTAGGAAGGGTGGAGGTTGCGTCGTGTCGTAGGGTAGTCCAAGAATCACCTGCCCTTTTTTTTCCTCAAGCGCCCTGCGAAGGGATATCCAGCCTGCGGCCCCTTTCACAAAGGATCGAAAGTCCTCCGTCGTATCACCCGACGGCTGCCACGCCTCAATCGCACTCTTTAGCCGGCCATACCTCGCTTGCCAGTCATCCACTTTGCTGCAGATCGCCTTAGCTTGGTCCTGTGCTGCACGAGTGCGTCTTGATAGCTCCTCTTTGACCTCGTGATCGCTAGGCGCTTCGCTATCTGAAGGAAGAAGGATGTTGTTACTATCTAAATTATTCCCTTTCTCTTGGGGCTTCATTTTTGGAAGAAAAGCGGAGAGCATCAAGGGGACGCCCCAGAGCAAGGAGAGGTCTAGCCCTCGCCCCTTCCAAAAATTCAATGCCCCAATCTGGAGAAGGGCGCCGCCCAAGGCAAGGGGGAGGAGCCGTGCGTAGAGAGCGTCGTGAGTGGCACTTAGATAGGGAATGGGCTTTTTTATCGCCTTGCGAGTGAGGTGATCGCCTGCGGCTAGGGTGAGAAGCGAAAGGGAGCTAAAACCAAAAAGGCGCGATCTGAAGGAGAGTTTGCCGAGCGCGGAGAGCACCATGCCCGCCCCCACAAGCCCTACGGCCTTGGAAAAGAATGGGATAGCTTCGGATTTGCAGCGCGGGCCAATAGAGTGGCCCACGGCTCCGGTAAGAAGAAGAATTGCGCCTACATGCATAACTATTCCATTTGTAAAGTAAACTATGATGCTATAAAGATAGATGAATTGCAAGAATAAAAATAGTTTGTTGCAACGATCGTCGATGACCGAAATCCGCCCGTGGGGTAGATTTTACATGGGTAAAATGGCGGTTTGAGATGGTTGCACTAAATCCAGAGCAGAAAAAAGCCTCCGAGCACTTAGAGGGGCCACTGCTCGTCTTAGCGGGAGCTGGAGCTGGCAAGACACGTGTTGTCACAACACGCATCGCCCACCTCCTCTCTTGTGGCATTCAGCCGCATGAGATCCTGGCCGTCACCTTCACCAACAAGGCAGCAAAGGAGATGCAGGAGCGTGTCGCAGCAATGACTGCCATGCGCGTTCTTATCTGCACCTTCCACAGCTTAGGCGCGCGCATACTTCGCGAGTCGATAAGCGCCCTTGGCTACCGCCCAGATTTTGTCATCTACGACGCTGAGGACTCTCTTAAGCTCATCAAGGAGTCCTTAGTTGAGCTTCAGGTGACAGATAAGGAAGCAAAACCCAAGATCTTTCAAAGCTTTATCTCCGATGCAAAGAATAACCTGCTTGCGCCAGATGAGCTCAATATCCACGACCTGCCAGCTCAACATGCAGCGCTCATTCCGAAGGTCTACGCCCTCTACCAGACAAAGCTTAAGACCTACAACGCCGTTGACTTTGACGACCTGATCTACCTTACGGTTAGGCTCCTCCAAAAAGATGCACCGACGCGCGAGCGCTATCAAGAGCGCTTCTCCTTCCTTCTTATCGATGAGTACCAAGACATCAACCAGAGCCAGTACCTCCTAGCCCGGCTCATCATCGAAAAGAGCGAGAACATCTTTGTGGTCGGTGACCCCGACCAGTCGATCTACTCGTGGCGGGGGGCCAATGTCGCCAACATCCTCAACTTTGAGCGCGACTTCCCAGGCGCCCATCTAGTGCGCCTTGAAGAGAACTACAGAAGCACAAATACAATACTAGAGGCCTCTAACGCCCTTATTCGCCACAACCAGGGACGCTACGAAAAAAATCTCTGGTCGCGCAAGGGACAAGGTGAGCCTATCCGCCTTATCCACTGCGAGACAGAGCGAGAGGAGGCCGATGTCATTGGGGATGCTATCTCGCAAGCCATCCATCAGGGAGAGACCCTGCCTCAAGAGATTGCCATTCTCTATCGAACAAATGCTCAGTCGCGCCAGTTTGAGGATGCCCTCTTAGGTGAGGCCAT
>JAKBAF010000136.1 GCA_021809305.1 bacterium | reverse complement strand
TGATATGTCTGGTCGTCTTTTTGCCCTGAAAGCCCAAGAAGAGATAGAGGCACCTCCCTGCTGCTCATGAAGCTCACTCTAATCCGCGCTAACGCCCTGCCTATTCTCGACCAGCTCCATCTTGAGGAGGCCCTTACACGAGAGGGCGATGGCCTCTACTGCCTCATCAACTGGGGGGCTCCCCCTGCCATCGTGCTTGGCATCTCTGGCAAAATCGAAGAGGTCAACCTCGATGAGGCGGAGCGCCTCCAAATCCCCCTTATCCGCCGCTTTAGTGGAGGCGGCACCGTCGTTATCGACGAGGAGACCCTCCTAACCTCACTTATCGGCCCCAAAGAGGCCCTCGGCTTCCCCTGCTTCCCTGAGCCCCTTATGCGCTGGAGCGCTGACCTCTACGGCGAAGCTCTTCGCCTCCCAGGCTTCTCTCTGCGCCACAACGACTACACCCTAGGTGAGCGCAAGTGCGCCGGCAACGCTCAATACCTTACCAAGTCCCGCTTCATCCACCACACCTCCTTCCTCTTCGACCTCAACCCAAAGCACATGCACTGCCTCCACATGCCAAGCCGCACCCCCCCCTACCGTGCCGGCAGATCCCACCTCGATTTCCTCTCCACCCTAAAAGACCACTTCCCCTCCAAAGAGAGCATCGCCTCGCAGCTGCGTAGCACACTCGCAAAGCGCTACACTTTAGTGGAGCTACCCTTCAACGAAGTGGCCGCGCTTGTAAAGCCGACCCGCCTCTCAAGCCATCTCGTCGATCTCAGGGGCCTGCGCGGCCCCTGAAACCCCCGGCAGGGTGGTGTCCACCCTGCACCCCCAAATGTTCGGAAAGCAAAAAAGAAAAGCCAGCCGGACGGCTAGCTTTTAATGGCGGGAGAAGGCAGGGCCTTAGCTTGGAAGCCAAGTGAGTGCCGGTAGCGCCAAGCCAGCGTTGTGGCAAGAAGGAGCGCGGTAGCTAATAAGACCCACTTGAGAGAGTGACTATCTGAAGCCTTTATCGGAGAGGGAGAGTGGGTGGCTGAAATCTTTGGCATCGTTAAGCGCTTACCTTGCGCCCCCAAAGTGAGGAGGTCCGCCAACTTATCGCGATACTTTTCATAAGCTAGCTCTACCACCATGTCCGCCTGCTTCTTCTCGTTCCACGTAACGAAGGAGATGCTATAATCGCCTAGAGTCGCAAATAGAACCTCTGCTGCTAACCTCACCTTCTCATTGGCATCTTCGGTAAGGGGGCCGCGATGAGGCTCAAGATTCTCTGCAAGGCGAGGGAACTCAGTTAACTCTGTATCAATGATCTCAAGGCTAAACTCTCGCATTGATGGATGGGTCACGTCCTGCTGACCCAGCTCAAGTAGCTGATCTTTATTTGCCTGAGCAGTCTCACACGGAACCCGATTCAGGCGAGCAGCCAAAGAGAGAGAGGTTTCTGAGTCATCCTGTGATGAGGAGAGCGCCTCCCTTGCAGCACTACCGAAGCGCTCTATTGCCGCTTTGCATCTCTCTCTTGATTCCTGGAGGGCCTTCCATTCCCTAACCTTATTGAGGTCAGCTAAAGCTGACAGGTAGGCTTTTTTCGCCCTCTTTATCCCCGAATCAACCGGAATTGTCCCTGTATCAACCCAAATCTTTGTTTTGGTTGTCGAGGAACTCTCCAATCTGTCCACTTTAATGCCTTATTTTAATCCTATCTTTATAATAGCAGAGAACTGATAAAAAATAAACGATTGAATTAATTTATTTGAATCCGCCCCCATTCTAACAAAGCCCCTGCCTCTCCTACAGAGTTGAACAAAGTTTTTATGGAAAATAATTCTCAGAATACACATAATGATCTTCTTAAAAGAAGCTTAGGCGATTGAAAATGGATTCATCGAGCCCCCTATCAAATCACAAATATACGGCTGTAAGCGGTATTGCTGTCGTTGGCTATTTTATAGCCATCGGCATTGGCCACTATCGCGGCAGACAATTCAATTGGCGCGAAGCATCCTCTGTTGTAAGCGTCTCTGCAGCCTTTGCTCTCATCGCCGAATTCTCCACCAGGCAGAAAGGGACGGATAAGGCCCCTCCACGCCCCGAGCTGCTTCCCGGCTCAAACGAGCACAACTGCCTGACCGAGCTGCTAAATGCGGACAATGCCGGGGCAGTCTCCGCGATTTTGGCCCGTGAAAAGGCAAACCTACCGCGTCTCCAAGACATTCTTAGGAGAGCTGCAGGAAGCACGGAGCATCTTGATGCGCTTGTCGATGGGGCCTCAGATGATGTTACCCTCATCCCCGCGCTCATTGAGGGCTGCCCGAATGATCCGCAAAGGGGCATGGCGATTATTGCACGCCTTGTTAGTAAGCGCGGCCACCCCAGCAAGGAGGTGCAAGCTGCTGCTCAGGCAATGATCAACCAGATTTCTTACTTTACCGACACTCTCTTCAAAGAGGAGAATCGAGAGACCCTCAACTCTATCGTTAAAGCCGTAACAAGCCCTGGGTATGCCGAAGAGGGTCACCCTAACATCTTGATAGCTGCTATCCCTTCGAACAATCCAACGGCTATGGTTCAGATCGCACTTACATGCCCGCCCCTAACAATGGCGCAAGTCGTTAAGCGACTCAATCTTGAAAAGCGACGAGAACTTCTAGCAACGCTGCTAAGCGACCCTAAGGCCAACAAGGAGAAGATCGAGAGTGTTCTTCCCAGCCTGGGCGATCTAAAAGCAATACTTAGCGAAGAGCCTCTAAACTCTCTTAAGCCGCTGACAACCCTCCTTACCTTTGCAGAGGTTCTAGGCGAGCCCGCAAAGAGTGACTTAAAGGAAGCGGCAAGGGCAGCGCTCGCTCGATTTGATCCGCAAGCCGTGAGAGATCAACGTGATCTGCCAACTCCAGAGACGGCTCACCACCTCATCAAAGCGCTCGGATGCAGCAAGGAACTCACGCGCTACATCCAAGCCCTAGCTAATGATCTTGAAGCTCTTGGGCAGGGAGCGGATGCCGCCCTTGTTGAGGCTCTTCTCTGCGCTCTCTTTGCTGACCAAACCCCGCTCGGCGAAATACCTGATCTTGATCTCCTTCTAGAGCAGCTCAAGAATTCAAAACTCCCATTTGCAACACAGGTGGGTCGAGAATGGATGAGAACCTTGCAAAGGCGCCTTGATCGAGAGAAAGTTAGTCCACCCGACCTAATACACCTAGCCCCCCTAGCCGCAAAGTTGGCTATCGTTCTCCCTGAGGCGCCCCTAGATCACAGGCTCGCAGAGCCTTTTAACCAATTGAGCGAAGAGGAAAGCACTGCTCGAATTGCGGACGCCCCCGCCAAAGTCCTATGCGCCTACCTTCACGCAGATGAGCTCCACGTGAAGTGGTTGATGAAGGCTATCTCGTCTGAGCAGTTAGAGATGATGCTAATTCAATGCGAAGGCTCTGCTGAGAACCTTGCGATCATTCTTAATGCCCTAAGAGAGGATCGCGATGCGGTAAAGATCGATACCCTCCTCAATTGGTTTGGAAGCCACACCCAAAAACTCGTACCGATTCTCAATGAATCCATTATGGGGCCGCTACTTGATGAGCTCGGTGACAAGCGCCATGCAGAGCGCTACAAAGCCTTTGCACAAGGCATTATCGAGAGCGGTAAACTACTGTGGATCCAATGGCTCGTCGAGGTCTCCTCGAAGGAGCAATTTGAAACACTTATGGCCAGCTGTAAAAACGCCAAACAGCAAGCTCTCGTTGTCCCCGCAGCGCTCCTGCTTGAAAAATACGAAGAAAAAGCAAAGATCGTCGCCAAGTTTTTCTCCAGCCGGAATACGAGCGAGCTTGAGGCGCTACTAGGCTACACATCGATGCAGCCACGCGTTGTTTCCAGATTGAATGCTGCCAACCCGTTTTGGTCGGCGGAGCATAAGGTCGTTTTCGCAGACAAACTGAAGGACCTGTTGAGGGAGTTCAATTTCCGAGATGGCAAATTCAACCTCCACACAATCAATGACCACTCCATCTTTGGAGTGGAAGAGATGTCCCATTTTCCCCCTGAGGCCGCAGCAAGCCATCACTTCGTTGACTATGTACTGATGCTAGAGAAACCGGGCTTTGGGGAGGCCTATTCTGCGGCCTTAACGACCCTCTTTCGCGCAGCCCTAGAGGTCAAAGAGAGTAGCGCTTCAGGTGGTTTCTTTAGCTTTTGGTCCTCAGCACCACCCCCAGAGTACTATGTTAACTCGCAGCTCGATAAGGTAGTAACGCACCTCCTCGCATGCGATCCTGCCAACATGCCCCTCTCAACTGAAGGACCCCTCAATTGGAAGGCCCAGCTCAGCTCCTTGGCAGAGAGCCCCCAAGTCTTGACCTCGCCAGAAATGCAAGAAAATGTTATAAATCTTAACCTGAAATGCGCAGGTAGCTAAAGGGAGCCTTCAATGGGATCATCCAACCCCCTATCGAGACATAAGTGTGCTACAGCCAGCGGCGCTCTAATGGTTGGCTACTGCCTATTTGCGGCTATTGGCTACTTTCGCGGCAGAAAGGTCCGGTGGCGAGAAGCTCTCCCGATTGCAACGATTTCGGCGACCTTCACACTTATT
>JAKBAF010000135.1 GCA_021809305.1 bacterium | reverse complement strand
TTAAATTCCAATGCTGCAATCCTTGCTAACCCATAAACCCCTCATCGAAAGGCGGAGCCTTTCGATGAGGGATATAACTTTTGCAAGACACACGCTACAGCAAAAGAAAAACGTAATGGGAGTCCAGAGGGCGCCAGCCCTTTGGCGGGGGTTTGGGGGCAGGGTCCCCCAAAGCTCACATGTGAAGCTGCGCCTTATGGACAGCGAGGGCGGCCTCTTTGATGGCTTCGGTGTAGGTGGGGTGGGGGTGGGACATAGCGGCCACTTGCTTGCAGGTGAGCTGCTGCTCGATGGCGACGACACCCTCGACAATCATCTCGGAGGCGTGCTCGCAGATGATATGTAGACCGATGAGCCGATCGCTCTTTGCGTCGGCGATGATTTTGACAAAGCCGTCAAGCTCTCCTGTACAGTGGGCTCTTGAGACAGCGCGAAAGGGAAAGGCCCCTGTTTTGACGGAGATGCCAGCGGCGGCGGCGGCCTCTTCTGTCATGCCAACGGCTGCGACCTCAGGTGAGGTGTAGACAACGTTCGGTATGGCCATGTAGTTGATGTGGGGAGATTGACCCGCTATGATCTCTGCTACGCAGACACCCTCTTCGGAGGCTTTGTGGGCGAGCATGGCTCCGGGCGCGCAGTCACCGATCGCATAGATGTGCGGCTTTGAGGTGCGAAAGGAGCCATCAATTCCGAGAATGCCTCCCTGCTCGGTACTGATGCCAGCCGCCTCTAAATTTAGACCCACTGTGTAAGGGCGCCGCCCGATTGCGATGAGAACCACATCGGCTGTGTGACTTGCTTGCCCTTTGGCTTGCCCTTCGGCCCCTTCCACCTTTAAGACCACCTCCTCTCCTTCAAGGTGGCCTGCAATGACCTTGGTAGCGAGGTGGAAGCGCAGCCCCTGTTTTTGAAGTATTTTCTCAAATGCTGCTGCCACCTCACTATCGAGTGTAGGGCAGATGCGCGGGAGAAACTCGATAAAGGTGACCTCTGCGCCAAGCCGGCGGTAGACCGATCCGAGCTCAAGCCCTATGACACCGGCTCCCACGACTATCATTTTTTTAGGAACTGAGGTGAGGGCAAGGGCGCCCGTTGAGGAGATAATGCGTTTCTCATCAAAGGGTAGGAAGGGAAGGGGGATGGGCTCTGATCCTGTTGCGATCACAATTGATTGCGCCGTGACCTCTTCCCTCTCACCTTTCTCACCGGACGGAGTAATTACGAGGGTGTGGTCATCCTTAAAACTTGCTCTGCCATGGATTCGCTCGATCTTGTTTTTGCGAAAGAGCCCTTTTATCCCTCCTGTAAGGCCAGCTACTACCTGCTCCTTTCTTTGCATCATCTGGGCAAAATCGCACTCTAACCCTGAAGCTTTAATCCCTAAGCGGCCACCCTCGTGGGCGAGCTGCTCAAAAAGATGTGTGGAGTAGAGGAGCGTCTTTGAGGGAATGCAGCCAACGTTTAGACAGGTGCCCCCAAGCCCCGCATCCTCTTCAATGCAAACAGCTTTGAGACCAAGCTGGCTTGCGCGGATGGCACAGACGTAACCAGCTGGGCCACTACCAATAACTGCGAGATCAAAGTGCCTACCCATCATATCTCCATTGAGGCTAAATTTGCGGTGTTTCGAGGCCACAAGGGATTCGAAACACCGCTTTTCTCGTTAAACAGGGACGATGACAAGATCTCCTGGGGCCCTCTTCAACTGGTTGAAGTAGTCTGGCGCAACCTTGAAGATCGAGCTTAATACCTCATTTGAGTAGAAGCTGAGGGCTCCTCCAACGCCAATGTAGTCTGGGGCTGCATGGCTGAAAAAGGCGTAGACATCGACCTTTTCGGGTCCTATGTTTTCAATTGAGTGGAAGTAGGAGGCAGGAGCAAAGCCAGCCTCTCCTGGACCTAAGTCTTTGGAGAAGGTCTCGCCCTCGGGTGTAAGAACGGCCATGCGCGCCCGTCCCTTGGCAATGTAGACGAGCTCGCCTGCATTTGTGTGCCAGTGGGGCTCAACAACGCCTCCCTCGTTTAGACCGAAGGCTAGGAGGCCTACATCTTCGAGAATAGGGAATACGGCGCGAACGCCTAATTTGAGATAGCCTCCTCGATCCTCTACCACCTCAGGGTTGCCGGCAAAGTTGAATTTGAATCGCGAGGAGATAGCCTCTTGTTTCTTGGCTTTGCCAACATTTGTGATGCCAGCTGGCTCTGATGGCTTCTTTAGCCCTTCAAAGAACTTGGTGGGGGATCCAAAAGTTGCGCCAAAGGCGTTGGCAGAGAGGGCGTGAATGGCGGTGGAGAGGAACATCTCCTCTGGGAGATCAGAGCTATAGGCAAGCACCATCTCCAGCTCCTTATCGCCAATATTTTGGATGTGGTGGATGCCGCCTTTAGGAATGAAGAAGATCTCCCCCGGCTCAACGGTAAAGGTCTCTTTAACACCAGCTGCCATGTAGAGCGAGATTAGCGCCCGCCCAGCTAGAGCGTAACCGAACTGATTGGCATTGGGATACCAGTGGGGTTCATAGCAACCCTCGGGGTTGATTTTGAGAATGGCGAGGGAGACACCCATAAGAGCTGAAAGCTCCTTAGAGGTGAGACTAATCTTGCTTCCACTTGAGTATTTTTTGGGGGAGATATCAGCAAGTTTAAAGAAATATTGCCTTTTCAATTCAAAACTCCTATTTCGCCGTCAATGGCGCTTTTGTTAACATTGGCTTTGCACCTCAGATGTCAAGAAGCAGTTGCGATGGGTCTTCTAAACAATTTTTAAGGCGAACAAGGAAGGTCACCGCACCCTGTCCGTCTACAAGACGGTGGTCGTAGCTCAAGGCGGTGTACATCATAGGTCGGATAACCACCTGCCCATTTACCACGACGGGTCTCTCTTGAATGGCATGCATGCCGAGAATGCCGCTCTGTGGGGGGTTAAGTATGGGGGTAGAGAGGAGGGATCCGTAGATGCCACCATTTGTAATCGTAAAGCCACCGCCTCGCATGTCATCCACGGTTAGCTTGTTATCGCGCGCTTTTTTTGCAAAATTCACAATGGCAGACTCAATGCCGGCAAAGGAGAGCTTGTCTGCATCGCGCAAGACAGGAACCACAAGTCCACGTTCTGTGCCGACGGCAATCCCGATATGGTAGTACTCGCGATGAACGACCTCATCTCCGTCGATATAGGAGTTCAGCGCTGGAATCTCTTTGAGTGCACTGATGACCCCCTTTACAAACCAGGACATAAAGCCAAGCTTGACGCCGTGCTTCTTTGGAAAGAGCTCCTTGTACTTTGATCGAAGAGCCATCACCTCCGACATATCGATCTCATTAAATGTCGTCAGCATGGCACTTGTCTGTAGCGATTCAACAAGTCGTTTGGCAATTGTTTGTCTAATTTTACTCATGCGCTGGCGCGTCTCGTGGGGGGCCCCCGCAGTAGGAGCCGGCTGGGGCGCTCCCGGCTGTGGTCTTCCTGGCTGGGGTGCTCTCGATTCGGCCGCCTGAAGAGCTGGCGCCTCTTTTCCTTTTTTAAGGTCTTCGATAAAGGCGTTTTCGGTATAGCGTGCTCCGCTTAACTGAGGCTCGGCGCGAGGTGGAGGAGCGGCCTCTAGTGGAGCTTTTTGCACCTCCTCCTTTTTAGCTGGAGGCCCCTCTGCTTTGGGGGCCTCTTTCGAGGCTGCCTCTGTGTCAATTGAGCCGACCACCTGGCCAATCTTCACGACATCGCCAACTTTTACCTGCCATAGAATGACCCCAGCACGAGGCGCGGGGAGGACTTGATTGACCTTATCGGTCTCAAGTTCAATGACCTCCTCATCCATGGCAACAGATGAGCCTGAGGGCTTGATGAGTGCACTTACAGTGGCTTCATTGACCGACTCGCCCATTTGGGGCACTTTAATTTCGATCCTCATCCAAAGACCCTCTCCATAATTTCAGCGTATTGTTTTTTATGTTTTCGAGGAGACCCTGTTGCGGGAGACGCACTTGCCCCTCGAGAGACCACCACAAGTTCAGCCCCTTTTGGAACAAGCCTCAATAGCTCGCTCTCAAGCGACTTTAAGGCGCCCATATTTTGCGGCTCCTCTTGAACATAGATAAGCCGGCGCAACCCCTGGTATTGTGCCATCTGCCTCTTAAACTCCTCACAATCGAAGGGGTAGAGCTGCTCGATTCGGATGATGGGGCATCCCTTCACCTCGCGGGAGTGCCTTTCGGCATTCAAGTCGTAGTAGATCCGTCCACTGCAAAGCACAATGCGCTCCGCCTCCCCCTTTGGGACCTCCCCATCGCCAAGAATTGTCTCAAATCCCCCATGCGTAAATTCATTGACGCTACTCACACAGTTCGGGTTTCCAAGAAGCCCTTTAGGGGTAAAGATGATGAGTGGCTTGCGTCCCTTTCGTAGTATCTGACGGCGAAGAAGGTGGAAGAGCTGGGCGGGTGTTGTCGGATTGCAGACCTGCATGTTCTCCTCGGCTGCAAGCTGAAGATAGCGCTCAATGCGCGCCGAAGAGTGCTCAGGTCCTTGCCCTTCGTAGCCATGGGGCAGGAGCAGGACAAGCCCAGAATACCTTCCCCACTTCTGC
>JAKBAF010000134.1 GCA_021809305.1 bacterium | reverse complement strand
TCCGCCAACCTTCACCCTTTGAATAGAGCTCACTTGGGGTGCCGACGATCTTATCTTGAGCAAAGTGCGAAGTCCAGGCGTAGAAATCAGCTTGTGGGTTGGTTCGAACGCCATCCGAGAAGGAGTTGGACTTAGCGACTCCAAAAACAAGGGTATTACCCTTAGATGGGTCGTACTCTGCATGGACATTCTCAACATTAGCACCAGCTAGCGCATAGTTGTTGAAGACAATCACAAGCGGAGTTGATTGGCCCTGCCACTCAGCGTAACTCTCCCCTCGGAACATCGCTATGGAGGAGAGCGTATCATCGAAGGTGCTCGACGCCTCACTATTTAAGGGATCGGCAATCCGAAGGCCAGCATCGTAGAGCGCCTGCGCTGCCTCACTTCGTGGAACTGGAAGTCCATCCTCACCAAGCTCCCCGCCAAGCGCCTTGAAGGCAATCTCGTTAATACTCTCGATCTCTTTGCGATTTGTGACAATCGCCTCATTCCAAACCTCTTGAAGAAATCGGGCTGCAGGCGCTGCCATCGACGAATTGCGAGTTGAGAATTTCTCATTAACAACGTGGAAAAACATGGTTGAGCCACGGATCAGCTCATTTGCAGAGAGCCCTTGCGCTCCAGGGAAGTTGAGAACAATATGATCTCCCTCAACGCGAATTTCAACCTCAGATACCCCCATCTTGTTGACGCGAGTGTAGAGCTGATTGGAGGCCTCTCTTAGGTCCTCTGGATCGGTGACAGGGTGGCCTGCCTTGTCGCGAAGCCCAATTGTAACGCTCTTTCCTCCTGAAAGATCAAGCCCCCACTTGAGTACTTTGCGCTCATCACCACGAAAATACTTCGCAACACTTAGGGCGAAATTGCTCCAAAGAGGGCTCTTTGTTGGCTTGGGAACATCGTATTTAGCATGGAGGTTGATGTCGACCTGCGCCGCTTGATACTCATCGCGCCACTTAAGAAGGTCCTCGTGGACTTTTGTATCGATCTCATTGCGAGTCAATAGGCGTTGCTTAAGATCGGTGAACTCAAGCACGGCATATCGCTTGCCTCCATGCACGACAAAGTTCTCTCTTGTAGCCTTAAGCAGGGTGTTGAAATAGCCATCGAGCTCAAAGACATAGTCCGCCTTGAACTCCTTGGGCAATCCCCAGGTAGCGCCTGAGTAAGCGACAAAACCATTTTGAGCCAGAAGATCTGCGAGGCGTTGAAAATCCTGCGCTAGCACGCTATCCACCTGCTCGCCTTTACTAGCGAGGTGTCCAATTCCGCGGGCTATGACATAGATGGAGCTCGTCCTGAAACCAGGAAGCGCGGGGTCGCTCTCCTTGACCGGGGCATAGACCGCAAGACCTAGCTGCTGCTCTTCTTGAGGAAGCGCCTTATAGGCCTCCCAGCTATTGATCGGAAAGATGGCCCGATTGAAATCAGCATGAGAGGGGGTCCATGCCGTCTCTAGACGGCTGATTAGCTGGTGGACTTTTTGATCCGCAACTTTGGCCAAATCAAGGGCAAGCAAGCTTTTGGAACCAGCCAGCTCATTCAAAGCGATCTGAAATCTCTCACCTTCCGGTGTGATCTGCTCATCGCTTAAGCGGGAGATCTCAGCGATCTCATTGATAAGCAGCCTATTTAATCGATCGCTTGTGTAAACGGAGACCTCTCCAACTCCTCCCTGGCGCATCGCCTCAACATCCGGGTAGAGTGCAAAGGCTATCGATCCGCTTCCCAAGTCGAGGGAGAGGCTTTGAATAAAGGGATTTCTACCCCCAAGATCGATCTCTTGCGAATCTTCCTTTGATCCGCCTGTAAGTAGCGCGAGCGCAGCCTCCTCAGTAAGCGGTGCTTTGCCTGCGCGAAAGAGCTCACCACTACTCTTAAGGATGGAAAGAGCCCCCTCAACTGCTAGCTTTTGCTTGGCATAAGCTGCAAGACGCGTATCATCAGCTAGGCTCAAGAGAGAGTCGCTCTCTTTTGCGCTCTTCATCGAGCGCTCAATCTCGGCCATCTCTTTTGCAAGTCCCTGGGCAACCCCCTCGAACTTAGAGACAAGCCCATTAATAAGCCGGTCTCGATCACCGCCCTCCACTTGAGTGAAGCTCGCATAAAAACGACGTGTGAGAGGGCTGTCTACGCCGAAGCTGCGCTTGTAGGCAACAATCTCTTCCGCAAGGTTAATCAAGGTGGAAGACTCTAAGTTTACCTGCCAATCGTTTGCGGCTAAGACGATACGTCCAGGCTCACTAACACCTGCTGCACTTCTTGCGACCTTAGCGACACGATCGTAGACAATCTCGCGGTAGAAATCAGTGATAGCTCCGGATTGATCTCGCTCAAGTGCGAAAGTGAAAAAAGAGTTGAGATCGCCTGGATTGAAGTGGGTGGAGACCTCTCTTTGTACAACTACCTCGAGTGGGTTCTGGTTAGGAAGAGAGGGAGCGAGAGCGAGCTGAGCTGGAACAAAGGGTATAAGAGCGCCTGCACGGGGAAGGAACTTTTGAAAGAGATCCGCATCCGACTCTTTTTGAAATTCGACAGAGATGAGTTTTGGATCGGATTCTACGAGCCGAATGGAGACCGGTTTGACCCCCAAATTCTTAGCAAAGGCTCGGAGCCAGCTGACGGAATCGCCCTCTAAAGAGTTGACCCTCTTGGCTATTGCTTCGCTGACCTCGATTGCTGAGCTCGCACCAACTGGGCGGTTTAGGGGGCGCGTATAGAAGAAAAGGGTAGGCAGAATATTGTAAACCGTCAGCACCAAGACCGCAATGATCAGAACTAGCTGCCACCGTTTCCGTCTTTCCATGATGAATCCCCCTCTTGTCATAGTGCTCTCAGATGCCCCCCATCCCCTTGGATCAAGGCGATGGGCCCACTCTACACGCTGTCCACTACCATATCGCAAGCGCTTGTAGCTTGTGATCGCTGTTGAAGCTCTTTGCTTGCTTAAAAAAATACTTACACTTCTCTAAAGGAAACATCCCTTTAAAAGAGAGAGCGCAATATGGATTTTTGGTCACCGTCGGCCATTCTATCCTACTTGCAGCGTCAGAGTCTAGCACATTGTCTCAAAGTCTTTGAACATCTGGTTATCGCTTTTCTCCCATAGGCTTTGCACAGTCAGGGCGCGGCACAGGAAATCAAAACGACGTCTTCGGTCTTTACTGTAACAACAACTCTCCGGTACCCCTTTTTGAGCACACGATCCTTGTTTGCCGGCAAAATGCCTTCTAACTCGCGACAGCGATGTCAATGGATGCCCAATGCCGTCAACTTAAAGAAAAGTGTGTCATTTTTGCGAAAATCGCGGGAGCGCTGAAAGTGCTGGCAGCCCCGTGTGCAATGAAAGGCCGGTAGGCCTGCAGTGGAACGCGGGGTTAAGTGGCAGTAAATAAATAAGCTGCGGCAGCAGCGGCAGATAACAAAAGCTCGATTACAAATAGCAAATTCAGCCAGTAGGTTCGATTCGTAAATTAGATTAAACGAACTTCTGGAGCCGTATCGGTCTCTGTCGTCGCTACCGCGACTCCTTTTCCTAGGATTCACGAGACCCCACGTTCCGAGGGCCTACCGGCCCTACTCCACGCGGGGCTATCCACGGTCATCGCTTCCGCGATTTTGGAACTCAATCGTAAGGCGTTCAAGAATCGTCTCCGACCTCTCGGGAATTCGCTCCGGATATTAGTCCCTTACCTCTGAGGTTACCTTTTGGGCACTCCCATGCCCACCATTCACGCAATCCAAACAATTGCTTTAGTTTCCTGTCCCCTACCAGACCGGCTTTCTAGACTGGCATTAATTCAGCGGATAAGCTATACACATTCCTTCCGATCGCGCAAGCGAAATCATCGCCACAACTTTTTGTAATCCCCCTTAGAGGAAGAGATGCCCCTTACAGGAAGAGATAAAAAATCTCTTGAGGAACGCGCCACTTTTTTTGACCCAAAAAGAGTGCTGGAGCTAGCCTGTGAGGGCCTTCCGCGCCATGTTGCACTCATGATGGATGGGAATAGGCGGTGGGCAAAAAAACATGGCCTTCCTGCCCGAGCTGGCCATGCAGCCGGTGCTACAGCCCTCTTCTATATCACACAAGCGGCGATCGAGCTTGGTATAAAGACACTCACCGTTTTTGGCTTTTCAACAGAGAATTGGCATAGAAATGAGGCAGAGGTTGGGGAGCTCATCGAGCGGATTGAGGTCGCCTTAAACGACTACACAGAGCGAATGGTGCACTTCGGAGTACGCCTTCGAGTTATCGGAGATATCGAGCGCTTCCCCGGGCAAACAATTGATAAACTAAGTTGGGCGTGCCGCGAGACAGCAAAGGGCGAGGCGCTCGAGCTTGTTCTTGCTCTGAACTACGGCGGCCGAGATGAAATCTGTCGAGCTATCTCGCGACTCATCACTGACTGCGAGAGAGGACTGCTACAAAAAGAGGCGCTCTGCCCAGATACATTTAACCGCTACCTTGATACCTCTCCCTCTCCTGACCCCGACCTACTCATTCGAACAAGCGGCGAGATGCGCCTCTCCAACTTTCTTCTTTGGCAGCTCTCCTACACAGAAATTCTCTTTTCCGATCTCTTCTGGCCAGACTTC
>JAKBAF010000133.1 GCA_021809305.1 bacterium | reverse complement strand
GAAAAATATTGGAGCGAGCGCTCAGGCCTCCGAGAATGCAATCTTAACTTAGCTAAGGCTATCTTAAAGATGATGGATGAGAAACGCTTTCCAGTTAAGGAGTCCACCAGGCGAAAGATTGAAGACCCAGCTCCATTGCCAGTACCCGTGCCTCCACCCCAACCCAAGCCGAAGCCCGCTCCTGCTGCGCTTCAACTTAAGGCTAAGCCCGCGCCTGTTGCGCTTCAACCTAAGGCTAAGCCTGCGCCTGCTGCACCTCCACCTCAACCAAAAAAGCCAAAGCCTGCTCCCGCGCCTCCTCCTGCCCCACTGCCGGATCGCGTGGCACCGCCAGTTGAGCACCACCCAGTCCCGGCTCCTCAGCCCCCAGGGAGAAGAGCGGCGCCCATTAGAACTCCTCCACCTGAGACAAGCAGTGGAGAGGCGCCCTTCTTCTATGCCCTTGCCACTACACTTGTTGCGGGTTCTCTAATCGTTGCAGCCTACACAAACCGTGTGGCACTGCGGCGCATTTGGGAGACTCCCCGCTCATAAAAATTGCCCTGTTTAATGGCTATCTGCTCCAGACCCTCTTTAGCAATGAAAAGGTGCACCCGGGCGAAATGGCTTCAGCAAGACCGCGTAGCGCCCGTAAGCCAAAGTAAGAAAATAGAATTCCGACTTGAAGCTTCTCTTGGGAAAGTGCTCTAGCGTGAGGGTAGATCTCGTTATGTCCGACAACGATATAGCTGCTAGATGATATCACGAAGCCATCCCAGCCAATAAAGACAAAGCAATCAAGTATATGTGGCGCTACATAGCTCCCAATAGTTCTTAATGACTCTGCGCTAAGCTTGCCAAAAGAGAGTCGACAACCAAGAGCAAACACCGAACTGTAGATCGCGATTACAGCTGCCGCAGAAGCCATGACAATTCCGGAGTGGAGTAGATAGTACTTCTTTTTAGATATTTGATTTTGATCCGATTTGAGGGTGGATGCGATGAGAGGACTAGAGGAATACTGGATCACCAGAAGGTAAGCCGCCGTAGGTACCGCCCAAGCAGCCCCATATAGGCCGCTCGGCCACTGAATTTTGCAAATCCCAATGCAACTGCACCAATAGACATATCGATACCTTCTCTCATTAAAATTACTTTGATTACCCTCTCTTGCAATTAAGCAAAAGCTTGAATGGCACATTATTTTATCTGATTGGCGGTTATTTTGAAACAAAAAACTCCTTGCAAAGAAGCCTGTGAAGGCTACAAAAACAGATCAATTTTTAATCAATCCTGTGCTATAATCTTGTGCTGATCAACCAATTGAGGATAAAAGATGGAACAAGTTTCGACAGTCTCAAGTGAGAATCTTCCGCACGAAGTTTTGATGAACGTTATGAGCCACGTGCCACCAAAAGAGCTCGGTTGCGCAGTGACGCTTGTCTGCAAAAGATGGCAAGCGTGTGCAGATGCCAACCCGGTTTGGGGCGCTCACTTCCCCCAATATGCAGGTCGCGAATCAGTCAAAGGCGCAGCCTGGTCGGCCGTTATGGGCAGGCGCCGAGAGGCCCGTTTAATTTCGAATACATTCTCTCTCAAACAAACAGCTCTCTCTTTAGGTGCCCGCGCCTTTCTTAAGGCCATGCCCCTGAACCAGAGAGACTTTTCCGGCTGGGCGGTTCAAGGGAATGCGCATGTCGCGGTTTGGGACCTACATAGTGGAGCCAGCGTCGATCTCAGGCATTTGGAAGATCCCGCTCGATGCCCCTTTCTTTCCGGCCCCGTCTTATTTGGGGAGCGCGACTCTTTGGCACTCTTCTGGTTCGGTGGAGAGATCGATATTTATGGCGTGGGGTCTTGGAATGAGCCTCTAGCTAA
Source organism: bacterium (assembly GCA_021809305.1). Lineage (GTDB taxonomy): Bacteria > Chlamydiota > Chlamydiia > Chlamydiales > JAFEGQ01 > JAKBAF01. The sequence goes on along the minus strand of JAKBAF010000133.1, from coordinate 2,757 downwards.
GCTGAAGCTCGATGATGACCTGAAACAGTACGATAGGAAGCGCTCGTTCATCGTCTCACACCGCGAAAGCTATTTTGTAGCCGCCACCTCCCATTTAGATCGTGTAACAGCTTGGAAGCTCGGCAATCTAGAGAATACTGGTGAGCCGGTTCAAGGACGACGCCTTTTCTCAGGTGAGACCCTCTCCCATTTAGTTGGGAAGGAGTCCAGGGGCAGCCAGCTTGTGGGGTGCCAGCGCCAGGGCCGCCCCTCTGTTGCAGCTCTTACCGATCGAGGTAAGGTGGTCATTTGGGATCTCTCTTCGGAGGGTTCCATCTTCTCATTCGATACTGAAAGCTGCTCGAAATTGAGATGTTTCGATAGCCTTGCGGTTGTTTCACCCCAAGGCGCATCAAGCGATCGAATTATTGCTCCTTGGAGGGACTCTATTGCGGTGTGGGATATCGAAAGTGGCGAGCCGCTTATGTCGATAAAACCAGGGTTATGGATTCGAGAATTAGTGGCTCACATCAGGCCAGATGGCGAGATCTTTGCCGCTGGATTTAACCAAGATTCAAAGGCCTGTTTCAGGATCTTCGACTTTGCTACTGGCATGGTACATAAAGATCAATCAGAGAACCGCTATCCTGCGTTTACGTTTATGGAAACTGGAGTTCACCTTTGGGCCTTCGCTGTAATGAACACTCAAGGAGGCGGCTTTCTAATGCGCAGGTGGTGTCTGACCGAGAATAGAAGTGAAGGTCTTCTAGATAGGTACAAGTCAAGCTCGATTGGAGCAAAAGATGAGTTTCAAAAGGAAGACACCTTTTCCCTAACCTCCTTCCCACATCCTGAGGGGTTTGACGATCTCCTAATTGCCCAAATTGGGGTAAACTCAGAGCTTGATATCACCCTCCGCTCTTGGAATTTTGGTATGGAGGGCGATGGCATCCCAACACCTCCTGCAAGTCGTACACCTGTAAAAAAAGAAGAAAAGACTTGCGTCCTATCATAAGAGAGCTAAGTGACACCGCCAGAGGCCCTCTCTGCATCCCAAAGACAGCATAGATCTCTATGCTGTCTTTGGGGGTTCACAGCCACTAACTGCCGGCTTTAATTTTTTTAAATCCAGCGAGAGCTTGGAGACGCGCCATCTGATGATCGACAATGGGACTTGGGTATAAGGGATTAAAATTTTTAGTGGCCCTCCAGGGTTTGTGGATGAATTCTTTCGGGAGGTCAGTAAGCTCTGGCACCCACTGTTTCACATAGAGGCCTTCAGGATCGAATTTCTCGCCTTGGAGGACCGGATTGAAGATGCGAAAGAAGGGAGCCGCATCAAAGCCTGAGCCTGCGACCCACTGCCAGCTTGCGGCGTTGCTTGCAAGATCAGCGTCGACAAGGGTATCCCAAAACCACGCCTCCCCCTCCTGCCACCTGATCATCAGGTCCTTTATTAAAAATGAGGCGGTGATCATTCGAACGCGATTGTGCATCCAACCGATTGTCCAAAGCTGTCGCATGCCAGCATCAACAATTGGATAGCCGGTTTCGCCCTGTTGCCACTTTTTTAAGAAATTAGTGTTCTTTTCCCAAGGAAAATCGGCAAATTCGGCACGCCAGGGCCTCTCCGGCAATTGGGGGAAGTGGTAGAGCTGGTAGTGGGCGAACTCCCGCCACCCAAGCTCGCTCAGGAATTTTGTACTGGAGGGAAGACTCTTTACCGCGTGAAAGATCTGCCTTGGGCTGATTTCGCCGAAGTGAAGGTGTGGTGACAGGGAGGAGGTGGCATCGATCCCAGGCGCATCACGGAGCTCAGCATACCTTTCAAGACCTCGATCGAGGAACTGTTTCAGTTTAGAGAGAGCCGCACTCTCCCCTACGTGCCAATGGCTGCCAAAGGCAGCCGCCCAATCCGGGTGGCGAGGGAGGAGTTTCCAGCTCTCAAGTGGCTCCGATTCCACCTTGTGCGTTGGGATCTGCTCAGGCCTCTCTAAAGGAGGGGCGATTGCAGCGATCTCAAGTGCTCTTCTCCAGAATGGAGTGAAGACCTTAAAAAACTCTCCATCTCGATTGAGCACTTCCCAAGGTTCAAAGAGCAGCGAGCCCTTAAAACTCTCTGAAAAGGGCAGTATACTCTTAAGTTTCCGGTCGCGCTTAATGGCATAGGGCTCGTAGCAACGATTCCAATAGACAGCAGCGGCGTCATATTTTTGGACTAATTTTGGAAGGATTTCGAGTGGATCGCCTCGCAAAAGAAAGAGTTGAGATCCGCGTTGATAAAGCGCTGTATTAAGCGAACAAAGGGAGTGGTGGAGCCACCAGCGGCTTGCGCCACCAAGCCCCCACTTGCCAGGGTTTGTCTCATCTAAAATGTAGAGGGGAACAATGGGCCTGCCAGATTGACACGCCGCCACAAGAGCAGGGTTGTCCTCGAGCCGCAGGTCTTGGCGAAACCAGAGTATAATTGGCTGTTTTAAGTCTTTAGGCATTTTAACCTAGGGAGGGTGTTCACCGCACATTCGAAACATTTAGATAGTAGTATCCCTTTCGATAAAGCTTCAAGCTATCCTGACGCTGTTTTTGATCTTTAAAATTAAAATAAGATTATATTGATTTAGATTAAGAAAAATCTCTAATTAAAGGAGTTAGTATAGAATTAAATTAAAACATAATGCATACAAGGAGCGTTAAATGGATGCTACTCCCAGCGTAAAGCCTCTCGGTCGCCAGATACAAAGGCCTCATAAGAGCCGACGGGCCGCCGCGCCCTGGCAG
>JAKBAF010000132.1 GCA_021809305.1 bacterium | reverse complement strand
ATTGATAAAGAGATGGCTCTCATTTGACCTCCCGGGGCCTTGGTTCAAAGAGAGCCAAAGCGGATGATTTTTATAATGGCACTCCGCTACTACGTTGACCCCCGATGAAGAGGTTACAAAATGGGCGCCCTTTAATGAGAGCTGATCCACTCCCAGGGGATTGTAGAGGTCATCAAAGGTGAGATCGGCTGAGAAGGTCTCCTTTGTCCGCTCTAATGTGGCTTTGCCTTTGAGATACCCAGACGGGGCCGCCAAGAAAAGCTGTCTTAGTACAGCCGGCAGCGGCTGGCCGCTTGCGGCAGAGAGCTCTTGGGAAAAAGAGAGGAGTTGGGCAGAGCTTCCAGAGTAGGCGAGCCCCTCGATGCGCAGCCGCATCTCTTGTTGGCTCCATATCAACCGCTCTGCCTCAATGTGCACCCGCTCGTGGTAGGGGATCGAGATGCCATGTGGGGTAAGCGTTACATCAATGCCCTCAATTGCAAGCTCTCCCTCATTTGTCCATCGAAGGTGCATTCCGAGGCGTGGTTGGATGGTAATGCCACCCACCTGTAGCAGATAGGGGGTAACCACGGCATCAATCTCAGCAAAGAGCCCTTGCGTTAAGTGGCTAAAGAGGCTTGAGGGGGAGCGAGTCGCCGGCGATAGGCCAAGCTCAACATCTCCTGAGGCGAAGAGGAGCCCTTGGGGGGCAAGCCCTCGCAAGTGATCATAGATCCCGCTAAAGGCAAGAAGGTGGGGGAGATCGATAACACTTGTCTTTAGATGGCCGCGAACTCGCTGCGCTTCGGGGAGGTAGTGGCCGGAGAACTCTAAGGCAAGGATGTTCTCGTAGGTCAGCTTTAGCGCGGGTATGGCCCACTTATCTTCTTCCTTATTGAGTGAGAGCTCCCCTGACAAGCCCCCTCCTTCTATCTTATCGAAGTGCCAGACCTCCCCCCACCCTCTGCCTGTGATCCGAAGAGAGGGTAGGATCTTATTCTGGAGGAAGAGCTCTTTTCCAAAGAGATCAAAGACCATCTCCTTAGCTACAGGATCGTAGCGGATCTCTGTCCAAAGAGACCCCTTTGCCCCTTCGCCAAGTAGCCTTGCGAGGGGTTCTGGGCAGAGAGCTCGATGGGAAGCAAGTGTTGCAAGATCGATGGCTCCTGCAAGCTTGAGGTCGAGTAACTCTCCTGTTGAGGAGAGGCTACACTGCTCTACTTTTAGCCCAGAGCCTTTGATAAGAGAGCCCTTTCCAAGGGAGCCGAGAAGGTGGGATGAAGGGGTCAGCACCCACTCTCTTACGCCTCCCCGCTTGCTGTCTGGGGCACCAGATTCGCCATGGAGGTGTACGAGCTCATACTCTTTGCCATTTAACGCGAGATCAAAGGCGATTGCACCCTTTGGAAATTGGCTAATTTTCAGTGTCTTGCAGTCGATTTCAGCCGCTTCTTTGCCTAGATGGACCCCGCCTTTCAGATCGGATACAAGAAGCTCTCCCAGCCGATGATCATAGCGCACTTTTGCGGCAATATTTGAGAGGGGGAGTAGCCCTAGCTTGCCACTCACCTCCTTTAGCTCAACCACTACAGAGACCAGGTCTTGTCGCTCCTTTTGGCCGAGAAAGAAGCGTAGGTCTAGCGGTTGCGCAAATCCCTCGACCTGCCCTTCAAGTGGCAGAGAGAGGGGACTCTCTTTGCAAACTGCGGAGAGGATTTTCTGGACACCGGCAATCGGTCCTTCGATATGACTTGCCGTGATATGTAGATCACCACCCGACCCTGCGTCATCGTAGGTCAACTCTCCCTTCGCTCTGACCCCTTCACAGAGCGTTTCGATCTGGCTTAAGTGGACCTTCTCGCCGTGCAGATGGACGAGCGCCTTGCTTTCCGTGAAGGTTAGGTGGGAGTGGTTCTCAACGTAGCAAGCGTTGCAAAGAGGGATTGTTCCCTCTTCCTTGCCGGTGCGAAGATCAATTGTATGGAAAGCGCGCTCTTGACTAGTAGGTGCGGCACTGAGATTTCCCATTTTAGGCAGAAAGAGGTCAAAGGCAGAGGATCTAAGGCCAATATTTCGCCCTTCATAGTCGATGTGAAGCTTCTCTTTGTCAAAGGTGGCCTCAAAGTCGATCACCCCCTCAAGTGCTGTTGGCGTTGGTTTATGGATCAGGGGCAAGGCGTATTTGGAGGCCTGCAGGCTCTCTCCGTGGAACCATCCTCCATTGATCGAGACGCGGCGGTCCTTTCCTTTCAGCTCAGAATCAGGGAGGGATTCGGTCAGAGAGATGGCCAGCTCGGTCCAAAATCCTAAGCCGCGGGTCTTCTCATCGCCCTTCTTGTCGGTGCGTGAGTACTGCTTAAGGCTTAAGCCGAAAGGGATGAGGTCTGTTGTGCCGCCGCCGTCAATGAGGCAGAGTCCTTCGCAGTCGAAGAGGTCGCCACGTGGTGTGATGCGTGCCTCTGCCCGAAAGGTATCCTCTGCAAAGGGCCCATCCAGAACTTGCCTGATCTCCTTCGGCATCATCGGAGAGAGGTCTTTAAAGGCGCCACTTAAAGTGATTTCTGCAGCTGGACCGCTGGCTCGCCTATTGGCATGTAGCTCGCCCTTAATGCCATCGAGTGTGCCCTCGATTGTGGCCTTTTGGAGGCGCCCATGCGAGATGGAGAGCTCTCCTGAGACACCTTGGAGAAGCTGATCACTTGCTTGCCAGCCGCAAAACTGCAAGGCTCCTCCTGAGAGATGAAGAGAGCTATGGAGGTCGCTGAAGCGATGATCCGGGGAGACAAGAGCGCGAAAGGAGCCACTTGCTGACTCAATGCGTCCACCAATCCCCCAGGCACCTGCTGCAAAAGAGAGGCGATCGACCTTGAACTCCTCAAGGCTGACCTTGCGTATGGCTCGCTCTTCTAACTGGAGCTTGATCTCTCCTGAAAAGATTCCATCTGAGAGACAGATTGTCTGACATTCAGGAAAGAGGTCGCTGGCTATTAGTTGGAGAATGGCTGCCTGCTCTTCTCCGATGTTCACAAGGCTTAAGCCGAGCTCTCCGTGTGCATCGGCATCACTTCGCCATGAGATAAGGCTCTTTGAGAGGGGATGGTTTGCAACTGGAAGCCAGGAGAGCTCGAGGTCAAGGGCGCATGGGTGGTCTACCATAAGGCGCCCTTTGGTCTCGAATTGGCTGCGGACCTGCGAGGAGGCGCTACCGTAGGCAAGGCTTCCTTGAACATCAATCTCTAGTGTGCGGGAGCGAAGAGAGAGCCCTCCCTTAATTCCCTCAAGCGCCCATGAAGAGAAACGCTCAGGGGTGACCACGATTCGCCCAGGCTCCAGTATGTTTATACTGCCGACACTTCCTTGCGCCATTCGGCGTAAAAAGCCGCCTCTTAAACGTCCTTTAAGAGAGGGGTCTAGCTCACTCCAGGGAGCGCCCTCTCCTAGTTCAATGCGAAGTGCAGGGATGTCCATTCGTGCGTGGGAGGCGAGATGGTCGCATTGAAGGTGGCTAACATCGAAGAGGCCTGTTGCGAAGGGGAGCTCTTCACTTGGTAGATGAATTTGGCAGCTGCCATTGATCACACCCTCTTCGAGGCGCAAGCCAGCAGTGAGTGCTGGATCGAGAATCCCGATACTATCAAATAATTCCTTGCAAGGGGCCTCATGGAGGGCAATATCAAAGACCCTCTCGCCGCTCTCCTCACCCCAGTTCACGTGGCCGCTGCCCTTTGCAAATGCCAAAGAGAGGTCGCCGCTCCCGCCTCTTCCTAGCGATCCCTTGCCAGAGATCTCGATTCTAGTAACGCCTGTCCTCTCATCAACGTATTCAACGAGGGCATCTTCAAGCAGAAAGCGATGAGCACTACTTGCTTTGCTGAGAAGATCCTTTTGGATAGCTAAGCCAAAGTTTGGACCCCTGTTTGGATCTCCGGCTCCACTACTTCCCTTTCGCATCTTAAAGTGAGGCCGAGCAAGAGAGAGGGTGATCCCTTCGCCCCTTTCCCAGGGCTTAAGGGGTCCGGACAAGACGACCTCATCTGCCTCAAAGGACCAAGGAGAGAGCGCTTTTTGGTTGCCAATGGCAACTCCACGAAGCGTCAGGGTCTCCTTTTCCCAAAAAATCTCATCATAGGTTACAGGGGCGCCAAGCCAGCTATCAGCGCGGCGCTCAAGCTGCCAGCGGGTCACCGTTAAAAGAAGAGGATCATAAAAGAGAGCAAGAGCTCCAATTCCGGCAACTAATAGCACTAGAAGAGCGAACAAAATGTGAATTTTTCTCTTCATCCTACTACCTGCTTCTACCTCTACTAACCCTTGCAAGGAAGTTCACTTGGAGGGTCCTACTGCTTAATAAAAATCGAATGATAACTCTCATCCGAAAGAAGGGCCTGGGTTTCGCTCGGATGGCTCAGTGCGATTCGATAAAGCCATCCCCCCTTGTTTTCAGCGTTTTCGGGGGCAGCATTGATTAGGTGGGGCTGATCTTTTAGCTTTAAGTTGATCGAGAGAATCGTGCCGCTGACAGGGGAGTAGATATCCGTGGCGCTCTTTGTTGATTCAAGAACACAAACGACACCTCCTGCCTGCACAAGAGATCCTATTTTTGGAAGCTCAATGAAGACAATATCGCCGAGTTGCTGTCTTGCATACGCC
>JAKBAF010000131.1 GCA_021809305.1 bacterium | reverse complement strand
ATCAGTCAATTTACTCTTTATGGAGAGTGTAGCAATGGGAGGCGGCCTGAGTTTACTGAGGCGGCCCCAGGAGAGATCGCCGTAGGTCTCTACAATCGCTTCATCACCCTGGCCGGACAAACGGGACTTAAGGTGGCAACAGGGCGATTTGGCGCCAATATGAAGCTTGCGCTTGTTAACGATGGGCCCGTCACTCTGATCATCGAAAGCCGCTAACGGCTGGCTAACATCCCCTCTTGTTTGTCTTTTGAGCTGAAAAACCCTTCAAACTTCACGTGAAGCTTCGCCGCAAATCCTAAATCGTCTATCGTACAAAATAGAGCTAGATCCGCAAAAGGGTGCATAAAAACCATGGCCACTCCCCAAACTCCTCCCCCGCTCTCCCCTATAGGCAACCGGCCGATGCCACAGCCCCCTACTGCACCGGTAAAGGGGAATGCTGCCCCCTTCTCTCTTGGCTCAAAAACAGCCCCATCTGCCACGGCCCCATCAGATGAGCCACAAACCATCCCTACCAACTTTGCTGAGTTTAAGCGACTCTATCCAAAGCTCTTTGATAAGTTCTATAAGAACCTCGTCCAGACTGTTATGCTCCAGACCATCACCATGCTCCGCAAGAGCCAAGCAAAAATAAAAGCATCAATGAAGGGCAATATCTAAATCTAGCCAAAAAACTCCCTTTACTTTTTCCTGTGCAGATATCCTGAAATCTGTGTAGGATGAGAGAGGAAGGAATTTGTTGTCTTTGCAACTGGTGGAGGCCTGTAGGTAGGCTAACTCTAGCGGTCCAAGGCTTCTTTACTCACTCCTGATGGCGAATGATGCCTCACTTAAGTTTCTCTAAAAACGCCGGCTGCGGATCATATGGCATTGATCTTCGAGTCCAATCTGAGTACCCCCCTGGGTCTCTATTCAAGGATCGCACTTACGTCTCAATTCCCTATGATCCGCAACGGTGGGACAGACCTCTCGAATCACAATAGAGGACCGAATAATGAAAGATTTTGTTGCCTATATCGTAAAGAATCTCGTCGACAATCCGGACAAGGTAAAGATTAATGAAATTGGAGGAACCCAGACTCTGATTATTGAGCTCTCTGTAGACAAATCAGACATCGGAAAGATCATCGGAAAGAAGGGTAAGACAATAAATGCCATCCGCACGCTTCTGATGTCGGTTGCGAGCCGCAATGGCATCCGCGTAAACCTGGAGATTCTAGAAGACCCTCTTAAGGGTCCACAAGGGGAAGAAGAGGACGAGGAGTAGGGGCTACCGTCAATCCTACTTGTCAGCAAGAGAGGGGGGTGTGGAGTGTAAGAGCCCCTACACCCCCTCTCTCCTCTAAAGCCTTTGATTTACATATTATTTCTTGAACCTCCCTCGCCTAAAGGCGAAGGATTCCTACTTCATCGCTCCCTCTTAGAGCAGCTCCATAGGCCTTTAAGCCCGGTATTCCGACGGCCCGTATGTCGATTTGGGGATTAAATAGATTCTGCTTATTCGGTCAGAGAGGGAATGTAGGGAGTGATGCACCCCTTGCGCGAGGTGATGGTGGCGGCAGGAAAGCGGATTATGGCCAAGGGCGCTTGAGCTTCTTCGCTTCCCTTAGCGGATAAAGCTCCCCGAAAATGGTGGGTGAGAACCTCTGCGAGCTTACCGCTCTTGTCCCCAAGAATCTCTACACTGATGGAGCCCATCAAGAGCTCTGGAGCTGCCCGAAAGGCACTCAAAAATCCCCCAAGTCGGTCGTACGCTTCATCTGTTGGCGCTGCGAAGAGCCAGAGCTCATCTGAATGGCTATACTCGCCACTGCATCCCCGATAGACCTCATCAGCTCCTGCAACTGTTGTGATCATTTGGATGTGGAGATCAAGCTTCTCGTGATTCTTATAGACCTCAATGGCCTTTGCAAGCCACGCCTTACGGAACGTCGGAGCGTGCTCAAGATACCAGGAGAAATTGTTTGGAAAGAGCTTGGTCTGGCCAACGCGTGCCCTCTCCTTCTGCTCTTTGGTATCAGCAAAGATCTGTGAGGGTCTTCCCTGGATGCAGAGGTTAAGCTCAGCCTCCACCTCCTGCTCCCTTAATGCGTAGACCTTGCTGTAGAGCGAGTGCATATCGTCATTCTCAAGTATCTTTCGCGCAGCGCAAGCTGCAAAGGTGGCGTCGCGCTTTAGCCCTTCAAGATCAACGCTTATAACCTCCCGTCCGGTTGCGAGAGATTTGAGTCGGTTGATCAAGCTTGCGCAGCAAAGAACATCGCGGCTTGTCACCTTGCTCAAGAGGTCGGTATCATCGATAATGGCAAAGAGGAAGGAGAGGTATTCGGTAAACTCGCGCTTAGGATGGACAGAGTACTCCCCCCGTCCAGCATCGGCAATCCTCCGTTGCAAATGGCGCATGCTTAATTGGAGCGATTCCTGGGGGACCTCTCCTTGAAGATCATCGCTCGAAAGCCCTCCTAAACTATAGCGATCGTTCACGAGAAAGGCCTGCTCGGCGAGGAGGACATTGCACGACTGGACATCGCCAATAAGCGCTGTCGGAAAGGAGCTCGTCTGAAGTTGCGCCCTGTGGTGGTCGACAACGCTTATGATCTCAATGTAGGATGGGATCTTCACCTCTTCGCGATTGCAGAAGTCTCGCAAGGTGACCGTTCCAAGAAAGCGTCTTTGCAGATCGCTTGTGTGGATTGTCCCAAGGGGCAGGAGGGCCCCTTCCTTCGAGGGGATAGCCACCACGAGGTGCTGGTGGGTCCCTATCGCCTTGCGAATCTCCTCAAGCTCTGCGCGAGGGGTCACATATTGAGGCGGGTGGCGTAGCACCTTCTGCTTGAGGCGAATGGCAAAGGAGAGGCGGTCGAGCTCCAAGTGGAGCTCCTTTAGCATCGCCTCAGCTGCCGAAAAGATCTCACCCATGTTGGAAAAGACGACACCCCGCCTGTCAACAAGATCACCATTCTCATCAAAGAGAGGGCCTTCAGATATCCGAGAGAGAAGGGCCCTAAAATGGGCAAAGCCACCCATACCACGCTCCTCAAGGGCATGAAAGAGGTCTCCAAATGAGGCGTCAACTCCTCTCACTACCCCAAAGAGCTGGGTAAGCGCAAGGGAGAGGGTACGCTCATGATCACCCCCTGTGCGAGCCATGGGAACGATCTCTCGGAGAGACTGGCTCAAAAGAGAGGAGGCAAGCGCTTCCATTTCAGAGCGAATGAGGCGAGGGCGGGCGAAGAGATCGATCAGTTGACGGTGAAGGGTTGTCTGAAACCAGTGGCAGACACTGTAGATCTGAAGGGTGGCTGAGCGAAATCCCTCCACATCGGAGGTGCGCCAGCACCCTTCGTAGTGGCCTCGCTCATCAACTAGAATGATGAGCTTGTCGTGGCGTCCATGGTCGATCTGGCTCGTAAGAGCCTCTCCCCCCTTAAGCTCGTGATGCTTAGAGGAGAGGAGGTCAAAGGCAGAGAGGGTAAGGGAGCTCCCCTTTCGCGGCAGATAGGTGAAGAGTGCGGAGCCAAACATCTGCGAGAAGAGCCGAGCAATTTGAGGAGGCGCCTCTCCACCTGGAAGGTTCCAGATGTGGGGCCCCTCGCTCACCCTTGCCCCGAAAGCATCGACCCACCCCCAGAAGGAGGCCACCGTCGTATCGATATCAGGTGGATGGTGAGCTGTAACAAAGTGGGGCCCTGGAAAGAGGCGTCCCATTCCAATTGGAAAGAGGCATTGATAGTCATCGCGCGGCAGATGCTTTCCTACAATCTTTGCGCGCACCTTGAGGTTCTCTTCAGGATCTAAATTGGAGTGCTGGTTGAGATAGAGCTCAAAATCAGAAAAGGTGTAGGGCTCCTCGAGAAGGGCAGAGAGGTTGACCTGTTCGATAAAATCGATCACGGCTGCAAGAAGAAAGGAGCCCGCAGGAGACCGCGTGATGAGCTCTAAGAGCGCATCAGAGAGGAGTGTGCGCCGCTCACCTTCATTTCTATATTGGCCTGCACGCGCCGCCTCAATGAGGGGGGCTAGATTCGCAAAGAGCTCGCGTTCACAGAGGTAAGAGCCGAGCAGGGGTTGGGAAAAGTTCTCCTTGGCTCCTCTCTCTGGCTCTTTGGTTTCTAACACGGTATCCATGCCCTCTAATGACTGCTTGTTATAGATCCTCTACCGTTTAAGGCTATTTAATCGGAAGTGGGAGATCTTATGAGGGGAAAAATAAGAGCTCTATTCAAGTTCGGACTGAGTAGGACTCGAACCTACGACCGTCCGCTTAGAAGGCGGATGCTCTATCCAGCTGAGCTATCAGTCCAAAAAAATTAATAAGGCGCACAACCTCGCACTACTCGCAAGAAGTTGCCGCCGTCAATCTTATGCCAGAGCCGCCTTAATTTACAAAGATGAGAGAGGCCCCGAGATGCCAGGGCACAGGAAACTAAAACGATTTTTTTGGACAGTGTGAATGGTGGGCACGGGAGTGCCCACAACCAAAGCTGCGCGAGGAGTGCAGCACTCCACATCGGAGTCTGCTGCTACATCTCCTTGCCGTAAGCTCAGATTTGGAGTGCTGCACTCCTGTGCAGCTTTGGTTCCGGCCACGCCTGTGGCCGTAAAAATCCGTGTGATATTGGCGCACAAAAATAGCATGTCCGAAGCAGGGTGCT
>JAKBAF010000130.1 GCA_021809305.1 bacterium | reverse complement strand
GGTAGAGCAGAGGACTGAAAATCCTTGTGTCGCCGGTTCGATTCCGGCTCTGGCCACGCTGTGGGCCGCCTTCGGGCGGCCTACTTTTTTGACCGCCCCTTTTTACCGCACCGTTTTATAGCGAATTTTCACCGGGTGTGCCGGCTTGCCGGCTGAGATAAACCTTTGAACCTGATCTGGTTTGTACCAGCGAAGGGAGAGTGAGTTCATGACGCTTCCATTTCTATTCTCGCACCTTTTTTTCTTCCGCTTGTGGCGCTCGTCTTGGGGCAGTTTTTTCAAGTTAGCCTCGTTTCGCGCTTCTCTTAATGAGCTCAAACAGAGGACAGGATCCCTTGCGCAGCGCCTTTGGCCCATTGAAAAGGGGGAGGGTGGCCTCTTTCTTCAGATGTTTCTTCTCGCTCTTTTGATTAACGCAAACTACAGCCTCCTGCGCGCTCTTCGAAGCGCTCTTGTCGTTGCAGATCCTAGAGGGGAGGCTGAGCTCATTCCTCACTATGAGTTGATGATGGTCCTCCCGCTATCAATTGCGATATCGGCGATACTAGCAAGGCTCTGCCGTCGTTTCTCCCTCCGAGTTATCTTCTCGATTACGCTCATTTTTTTTCTTCTCTTCTTTCTTCTGTTTGCCTTTTGGATCTATCCCCGAAGCGAGATGCTCGATCAACTTCTCGCATTTGGAGAGGGAAGAGGCCTTACGCGCGTCTTTCATCGATGGACATTCGGACTCTTCTATGGGGCAGCAGAGCTCTGGAAGGTCGTTCTTCTGACTGTTCTCTTCTTTGGTTTGCTCAATCAAAGCCTCTTGCTAAAAGAGGCCAGGCGCCTCTATGCCCCCTTGATGGTCGCAGGTAGTTTAGGGGCGATGCTAGCAGGGCCCTTAACCACTCTTTGCACCTCAAAACCGCTCTTCTACGCCATGCCTTTAGCAAGTGAGCAGTGGCATCATTCGCTCTCACTTGCAGCCCTTGTTGTTGCAATCATCGGGCTTGCTATTCTCGTGCTCTTTAATCGATTGGCTCGCCAGTTGATCGCGGAAAGAGCGCCAAAAAACGTAAAAAAGATAGACAAAAGAGTCTCGCTAACACTGAGTAGCGCTTTTAAACACCTCATTAGCTCGCCTTATCTTCTCTTGCTCTTCCTAATCGTCTTTTCCGACTACATTACCTATTCCTTTGCAGAGCTCCTCTTTCTTGATTCGGTTGGCAAGCTCTTTCCGGATCCCGAGGGTTACTGGCGTTACATGGGCAGACTCTCTTTTTGGAGCGGCGTTGGGACCGCCGTGATGGCTCTCTTTGTTGCACCACTTATCTTGGAGCGCATGCGTTGGAGGATTGCAGCGCTTGTAACCCCACTTGTTGTGCTTGTCAGCGGCGGCCTCTTTTTGCTAGCCGCTTGTGCAATCGATGCCCCCTGGTTTACAGCTTTTTGCGGCCCGCTCTCCCCGCTGCAAGTTTGCGTCGCTTTGGGGAGCTTGGAGTACTGTCTAGGAAGGATGGCAAAATACACCCTCTTTGATGCTACAAAGGAGTTAGCCTTCGTCCCTCTCGCAGTTGATGAACAGACTAAGGGGAAGCTTGTGATCGATGGTATTGGTTCAAGGTTTGGCCGTGCCTCTTCATCGGCATTAAGCTTGGGTCTTGTCGGCCTCTTTGGGAGCGTTGGAGCCAGTGCCCCTGGCGCATCGCTCCTTGTTCTCTTCTTTACCCTGCTTTGGATTGCTGCCACCTTTTCAATGGGTTCTCGCTTTGAAGCGATTACGGGTGAGCGGTCCAAGGTGGCGCCCGCTTAAGACAGCTTGGATCTCTATTAGGTCTCTCTCTTCAATAGAAGCCTCCCCCGTCCATCTTTTAATTATTTTGCAATCAGAATCTATCTCTTTATTAATTGTTTAAATGTATTAGCTACAATAGAGTTGTAGCTTTAATATTAGATAATAATTAACAGATGGTTGTAAAATGGAAAAAGTTCAAAATAGCCGTAGTCGTTGGTTCTCCCTCCCTTCATTGAGCATCGTAGGTTCATTAAGTCAAAGAGCGGGGGCAATAAGTGGTATTTTTACAGGACTTACTCGCTATTTTGAGGGCAATGAAGAGATATACAGGCAAAAGGCTGCACTTCTTAACAAGGGTCATGGAAAACAATTAGCGCAGTGTCACTACTTTATCGAGTCACCGGCTCTACCTAGCGAGACGCTGAACAAGGGCATTGAGCATCGCTACAGCGCATTTTCTGGGGATCCCGAGGTCGAGCAGAGTAGCGAGCAGTTAGCCCTTCAGCTTGTTCAAGCAATGGAGAGGCTAGGAGCCACCAGTGAGGAGATGAATGGCGCGTTCGAGATGGCCGATTTGGCGCAAGGGCTTGATCTAAATCAGAGGTTCCAAAGGGAATACCCTGGAGAGGATATCGCACCAAGTAGCTTGATAGGGATGAGCGGCCCCCCGAGCCCCATGAGCGAGGAGAGTGGGAGCGATGAGGGGCTCGACCTAAGCTTGGATCCCGATTTTCTACAGGAGAGTCTGCATCAACTTAATGGCTCTATCTCGCCTCGCACCTTCGCATGCAAGATTCGCCGTAATGGAGAGGGTGGAGGGCTCGTTATTGAAGCGCAAAGAAATTTGCGCATTAGAGGAGAGGGGGGAGAGGATCGCTATGTTCAAGCCCGCATTTTACTCGATTGCTCCACACACGAGATTGTATCGATAAGCTTTTCTGCAATAAGTGATACTCCCATCTCGATTACCTTTGGAAATAACGAGCAGACACAGCCCTTTCAGCCTGCCTATCATGCAGCCATCGGAGAGGGGGCGCCAAGCGGAGCGGCAACGCGAGAAGAGTACCACTCTCGCTTGAGAGCTGCAGGGCCGGTAACCTCTCTTCAGTGGGTGATCCGTGAGCCTATTTCAAGGGTGTGGCATTTAGACGGAGCTCAGCCAACTATTGAGAAGAGAGAGAGGGATTTTGAAAGACGGGAGAGGGCGTATCAAGCCGATGGAAGCCGGTCTAATTGGTGCGTAAAAGTAGGGGAGAGGGAGGAGGAGCTGGGCGTGGATCTAGAAGCACTTGAAACGTGCCTACAGCGGTCCTTCGGACAAACGGCCTTGCTTCAACTCAAGAGGATCTATAGTCAATCAATTGGTAATGAGGGAAATCTAAAATCGGCTATCAGTAGATTTGCGAATATGGATCTGCAGATGCAGGTCTTTGCAGATATTCTAGATGATGAATGTCCGGGGCATATTCGAGAACTCTGCCGTAATGGCTATCTTCATCAAAAAAATACGATCTATACTGATCGTCAGGGCTCTCTCTTTCTTGAATGTGCGCAGCGCTTTGCACTACATGAAAGAGATCAGCTGCTTGGGTTTATCGAAACAAAGACAACGGTCGATCTTGAGACAGGGTGTGCCGTGACAACCGTTTCGGAGCTAAAACCTCTCTCTCAGGTTAAAGGGAAGTGATGCCACACCCCTCTCGGTGGCGGCCGGGAGTGGTGATCACCCTTTGTACAAGGTTTTTCATGGCGTCTGGGTCATTGTGGGTAAAGCGATGGAAGTTGTAGCGAAAAAGAGTAGCGGCGAGATCAGATTTCTCCTTGGGTAGCTGGGCGATCTCGGGTGTTAAAAGAAAATTGGGGAGCTTGAGGCGGCTCAGCTCCTTTAATTTTGGTACGCCGTCAAATAAGACGCCTCGGAACTTGCCCTCGGAGAGCATCTGAAAAAGAGCCTCCTCGTCACAAAATCCAGTGCCCAGGATCAAGAGGATGGCATCTTTCTTAATGAGCTCTAATGCGCTACGTTTTAGGTAAAATGGCGAGCCGTGTCCCGTGACTGCTGCAACGCAGATAGCATCGACTGCGGGCATGAGTGCGTGAAGTTCATGACGCGTGAAGACGCGTTCACAATCGGGATGAAAGGATAGGGGGTCTCGCACTCCCCAAATACGCATTCCAAGCCCCTTTGCCCCCCTGGCAATTGCCGATCCCACGCTCCCAAGAGCCGCCTCAAGCAGCGTCTTTCCTCGGAGATCACATACCCGATCTCGCAGATTGCTCTGTCCTAAAGTCTTGGGCTCACCATCAGGTCGTCCGTAATAAAAAAAATTCTTTGCGAAGGCGAGTAGCGCCCCGACTGCAAGCTCTGTTGGCAGATGATTGTCAGCTGGTTCTGTCAGGGTAATAATGAGGTTAGTTGTCGCCTGGATCTCTTTTAGGCAGAGGCCCTCTAGCAAAGAGGTGGGTAGATGGATCCAGCGCAGCCGATGGGCTAAACTTAGCTCCTCTTGCGTAAGAGATCTCCCAAAGAGAACTTCTACTTGGCCCCACTCCTCTTTTGTAAGAGTTGTCTCTCCTTTCGCTTCGACAAAGGTGTATTGTGGAAATTCAGCCTTTAGGGCCGCATATTCGTCTTGGGTTATGGGATCTCTTAAAAATACGAGGCTCACTACTCTCTCCTTAGAGGTAATTGCAAAATTCCAGTTGACCGCTTTCTGGCGCTTTTACCGATCTTTGCAATTCTGCATAAGCCCCCTACTCTTAGGAGCATGCGAATTTATGCAGAATTGCAAATCTCGGATAAAATCACCTAAAAATCGGTTAAACTGGACTTTTGCAATCACCTCCTTAATCTATAACATTTTATCTAGGCGAGCAAAAGCGGTCAAACCCTCTCCCGCAGGGC
>JAKBAF010000129.1 GCA_021809305.1 bacterium | reverse complement strand
TAACAATGTTAAATCGCAGCTCTTCAGCCGACTCTACCATAAATTCAATAGCGGCCTTGTGGTTTAAGATCATCTGAGCTTCCATGCTATCCTTGCCCTCCGGAGCCTCCCCTAGCTCTAACAATCGCTCGGTTTCGAGCAGCGAATAGGTGTTTCCCTCCAATCGACTTGAATTCCATGACAAGTCGATCAATAGACGGTTTAAAATTTGTCTTGCATAGGTTCCTGCTGGACGCTCACCATCTGGGGATTTTCCGATCTCGAGCAGATGGTCTCGTGTGCTCTCAGAAAGATAATATGTTTCGTTAGGGCGATACTTATCGAGAAATTTTCGATTATATCCAACCGGACGGCGTGCTTGGATGGATTGGCGGACATTGGCTTGAATAGATAGAGCCGTTGATGTCAATGGAATTAATGTTTCTAGTTGCTTAACTGCCGGGCTGCTGCTTGGCGGAATATCTGGTGAAAGAGTAACTGTAGTTGTTTCTTTACTTTCTGTAGTAGGCAGATGATACCGTCTGGAGCGAGCTTTGCCCAAGGCCGTTAGGCGACCTTCTCTCACCAAAAAAGCTAGATAGCGTTGCACAGAGCGTTTGGACAGAGACGAACTCAGTGCCTGTAAAATATTTCCTAGAGAGATTCCCTCAGGAAAACGCTTCGCTATCTGCAGAATAGAATCAAGAGTTTCAATAGAAGTGTGCTTTGCCATCGATCCTCCATCAACTCCAATCCAAATGGCACAATTGCCAGAATCGCGCCATTAAGACGTCATTATATGTGACATTTGATCAATCGCGCCATTAAAATCGCCGGAAAATGGCACAATTACCGGAATCGCGCCACCAAAAGCCCTAATAGTGACGCAATTCTGTCGAATCGCGCCATTAACTTATAGTGCCAAAGCCACGAGATGGGGAGGGAATGACCCTCGATTTTTGGCCTAAAGATAGGCGGGTTTTACGGCGAAGAAGATAGAATCAGAGCCGGGGCGTCTAAATTTCTTCGCTGACTTTCAATAACTGTGCCTCAGATTTGGAGAAGGAGATGAATTCAGGGGAATCTCCGGGGCGATTCACCAGATGTAACCGTGGAGCATTGCTTAGGACCTCACCACAGGCTTGGAAATCAAAGGAGTCTTCTCGCTCAACCACCTCTAGCATTTTGTAGCTTCGCCTGCGCCTTACCAGAGATTCTAAGAGAAGAAAGATGCGACTTTCACCGCCGATAAGCTGAATCTTATGCATTCGATTAGTGTGAGTGACCTCAAGGGGAACCGCAAGGCTCTTGCCCTCCCCTAATAGGAGATGGCTTCTTTCAAATTTGAACCGACCTGATTTCTTAGAACGCAGTGAATAGACAGAAAGCCCGCGATCCTTAAAGACGGATTTCTTTACAATGCCCTCTGTCCAAGCGATCAGGGTCTCACGCGATGAAGAAAAGATATCCATCTCATGGATAGAACGCCCCTCTGTAGGTTTAAGTACAAGCTCCTCGGATCGAGCGAAAGAGTCCCAGACATGAATGCTATCCCAGCGTTTTTCTACAAGAGCCTCCGGCCGATCCTGTATAAAATTGATTGTCCTTAAAGAGTGTCTACCCGGAACTCTTATCTCCCTCAGAGAGACAGTTTTAGAGGTAAGATGCCATATTCGAGTAGCGTCTGATGAGACGCTGGCAAAGCAGATTCCATCAAATATTTCGCATCGTGGAGGCAATGCTATGGGAAAGAAGCGCTCGACCCGCGCATCTACTCGGAGCGATGTAATCAGCTCAACCTTGTAAGAGGGTGTGGCTGCTTGAACTTTGTAGACTTCAAATTGATGCTTGTGCCGACTGATCAGGAGATGATCGTCAAGAGACCTTAAGACGGCTCCAGTTCCTAGCGTTTCAGAGCTCTTAGCCTGCCACGTCTCTATAGCCACCTGCTTCTCAAGATCCCACAATGTGATTTCACCATTGTAGAGGGTGGTTGCAAGAAGAGAGCTTTCGCCCTTTAACGGGACCTCTATCATCTGAACAATCCCGTGCTGTTTACCATTCCCTCCCAGAAGATGCGAGAAAAAGGTCGTTGTACGGTGGTTCCAGACCTCTTGGCCGCTCGCCTTGTCCCAGATCCAAAACCCCTGCAAGTCTGAGCGAGGAAAGGCTAGGCAGTCTCGCGACGAGATTCGCACGGCGACGCAGCGGGGATGTTCGCGATAGGCATAGGGCGTAGCGAGCTCGCCTATGTTAGGTATCATGAGAGCGAGTTGAGAAGCGGGCTCTTGCGCCCATTTTGCAAACGTCCCTTCCCATGCTATGGGAATTCGGACTTCATTGAGCGACTCTTGTGACGGAATACCAAGCATTCTTTTCCTGCAATCTACTCATCAATTCCAATTCAAGTAGAGCAATTGTACACAATCGCGCCATTAGTGACGCTGCTTATTATGCCAAGGCAGGGCAGGGGGAGGAGATGTGAACAACTTCTGCTCGGATGTGCTGTGGTGCAACAGAGAGGGAGAGGGCATCGCAGTACTCTGGGATCTGGGCGCGAACAATAGTGAGGGCTGTCTCTGGCGTATTGCACTCCTGTGAGAGGTGAGCGAGGTGCACCTCTCGAAGGCCAGGGTGGTAGATCTCTTTTAGCAAGAGCCCGCTTGCTTCATTGGAGAGGTGGCCGCTCTTTCCCAATATGCGCTGTTTGAGCGACTGGGGTCTTGAGGAGGCGTGGACCATAGGGGGGTGGTGGTTGGCCTCTAATATGAGGTGGGTGCAGCCTCGAAGCTCATGTCGCACGAGCGTTGTCGCATAACCGAGATCAGTACAGACACCCAGCTTCCACCCATTGGATGTGAGCGTAAAGCCTACAGGATCGATTGCGTCGTGGGGAATGGTGAAGGGATGGATAGTAAGATCGGCATAGGTGAACGCTTCGCCTGTCGCGAAAATGGTAAATGAAGGGCAGATGCCAAGTGATGCAAAAATTGCCTTTGCCGTCTCAGCATTGGCAAAGACAGGAATCTGGAGCTTTGAGGCTAGGGGGCCAACACCTCTGATGTGGTCGATGTGCTCGTGGGTGATGAGGATGGCGTCGATCTCGTGGAGTCCTACCCCAATTTCGCCGAGGCGCTCTCCTAGGGCTTTAGCGCTAAGGCCTGCATCGATCAGAAGCTTCGCCCCTTCCGTCTCAATAAAGGTAGAATTTCCCTTGCTTCCCGAACCGAGGGGACAGTATCGCTTCACAGGCGCCTCCAAAATCAGCGCTGTTTGTACCCTACGGTTCATTATCCTTCAAGCATGGAATCACAGCGGGAGTGTCAGACCATCGAAGGCAAGGTTGATGTGGCAGTGGAAGCGGATATCGTCTAGGATTTGCCAGTGGACCTGGAGACGCTCGCGCAGCGTCGCATCATCGGCGCTCGGATCGTGGTGGGTAACAATCCAGTTCTTGATTTGGCAGAGTTGGATGAGGGCTGTTGCGTTGGACATGGAGGAGTGGCCCCAGCCAATCTTTCCGCGGTACTCGCGGGGGGTGTATTGCGCTTCATGGATGAGAGGATCGCAGTGGGTGAAAAATTCGATAAGATGTTGGTAGGGTAGGAGTAGCTGGTCGGAATCGTCGATCTCATTTGGCGCTCCTCGAAAGCCGTGAAGGAACTCGTTATCGGTTGCGTAGCCGATCATGCGATCGGGGGTGCAGAGTTTGAAAGCAAGTGCACCTCCAGGGTGGTCGCAGGCGGCGGTTGTAATGGAGAGCTCTCCAATATGCACAGGCTCGCCGCCCTTAATGGTGTGAAAGACAATCTCCGCTTGCATCTCTTCTAGACGAACGGGGAAATAGTCGGGCTTAAGGACCTTGTGGAGGGCATTTTTAATCGAGTGACCTTTTTGCGCATGCGAGTAGATGTGAATGACAAATTCACGGTTGTAGAGAGGGGCAAAGAAGGGGAAACCGATGATGTGGTCCCAGTGGGTATGGCCGATAAAGAGATGGATCTCGCGCAAATCGGAGTGTAGAAGTTGATCGCCAAGACCGCGGATGCCAGTACCGGCATCAATTATAATGATAGTATTTCCTTTGCGCACCTCAAGGCAGCAGGTATTGCCTCCAAAGGTGGTGTACTGAGGCCCAGAGACGGGAATTGATCCACGGGTTCCCCAGAGTTTGAGATAGGAGTCCCACCGGCGAGACTGAGGATCATAGATAGTGCAGGAGGTCTTTTTTTCGACCATTTTCATAAATCCGTCAGTTTGCTGGCCACAGGCGTGGCCAGAACTAAAGCGGTACGGGAGTACCGCACTCCAAATTTGAGCTTACGATACGAATATGTCTTGTAAACTCCGATATGGAGTGCGGCACCCTTAGTAAAGCTTTGGCTCCGGGCACGCCTGTGCCCGCCACTCAAATAGAAGCGACCTACATCGGATGGCGAAATTATGAAAATGGTCTTTTTTTCCACGCCTTCTCGTCCTGTTTGGGGGACCTATCTATGGCGTGTAACTAAATTAGGCTTATCGATCAATCCTCGTCTAGCTCATCGTCCATTCGGGTGACAAGAAGGCGCCTTGGCCGGCTGCCATCGGCTGGGCTGATGATGCCATTCTGCTCGAGTGCATCAATTAGGCTTGCAGCTCGCGCGTAGCCGAGCTTGAGTTTGCGTTGCAAGTAGGTTGTTGACGCAAGGCCTGTGGCTGTAACGAGCCGCAACGCCTCATCATAGAGGGGGTCGCTTGTGTTAGCTTTTTCAGCAGTAGCTACCGGTAGGAGGC
>JAKBAF010000128.1 GCA_021809305.1 bacterium | reverse complement strand
GCACCTCTACGGTATGGCGGCCGATAAATGCTTCATAGGAGAGCGTATCGATATCGCCTTGCAAGAGAATCGTCACTCTCTCAGGTGTAAGGATCCCTTTTGCAAAGAGGGGAGCGTAGCGCTCTTTGATCTGAGGGAATGGCAAGGGGTGAGCTCGGATCTCCACCTCCGCCGCTTGGCCCTGCTGGATGCAGTACCTCTCATCTCGCCAGCAGGGCTTGCGCAGGGCCCAAATTCCAAGAGCTGAAGAGGAGAGAGAGCCTGCCGCTGCCCCGGAGACGGTTCGCACGATCACCCGTGGCTTGGCCTTCATATAGAAGAAGAGGTAGGCAGTCATGCCCGCCAGCGAAAGGCCAATAGCTAAGAGTGTGCCTCCGACCGGACGAACGATGCGGACGTTATTAAGGCAGCCGGGTCTTGGAACCGTTTTAAGGTCTGGCCATGCAATTATTTTGGGTAGAGGTAAGGGAAGCTTTTCATGGAAAACGCCAAGGGAAGGCGCCGAAGGGTCCAATGGCTTTAGCTCTTCCACATTACTCACCTTAATTGTTTTTGCTAATATGATACGTAAAAATAGTGTTAAAAGCAACTGATTGATGCAGGGGGAAAGAGGCTAAGTTCGCGACAGTGAGGGTATACTGCGACAAAAAAATATTTTAGACTGTTTAAATAAAAATTATC
This sequence comes from bacterium, assembly GCA_021809305.1. GTDB lineage: Bacteria > Chlamydiota > Chlamydiia > Chlamydiales > JAFEGQ01 > JAKBAF01. The sequence goes on along the minus strand of JAKBAF010000128.1, from coordinate 4,115 downwards.
GTCCCGCTAACTTCATGGTGAAGTGAGCTAATTCACCGCCCTCTGTGGTTGGCGGGCCTTAGCGGTTGCAGAGATTCTTTAAAAAGGTTAAGGCAGATAGCGATAGTGAGAAGAGTGCCTTACCTCATAGGGAGAAGTATTATGGGCGATTTTTCAGCGCAGCGGATAGGTCTACACTTGGAGGAGGTCCACGGCCCCCTTAGCAAGGAGGAGCTTGAGAAAATTCACGCCTATTGGCGCGCAGCCAACTACCTCTCCATTGGGCAGATCTACCTTCTAGATAATCCCCTTTTAAAGGTCCCACTCCAACTTGATCATATCAAGCGGCGGCTCCTTGGCCACTGGGGCACAACGCCTGGCTTGAATTTTGTCTACGTCCACCTCAACCGATTGATTAAAGCGCGCGATCTCAACGTGATCTTCTTAGCAGGCCCTGGACACGGGGGGCCAGGGATTGTAGCCAACACCTATCTTGAGGGCACTTATAGCGAACTCTATCCCGATATTTCGCAGGATGTGGGGGGGCTGCAGCGCCTCTTCAAGCAGTTCTCCTTCCCAGGAGGCATCCCAAGCCACGCAGCCCCTGAGACGCCCGGCTCAATCAATGAGGGAGGCGAGCTCGGATACGTGATCGCGCACGCCTATGGCGCCGTCTTTGACAACCCAGATCTGATTGCAGCTTGTGTCATCGGAGATGGAGAGGCTGAGACAGGACCCCTTGCGACAAGCTGGCACTCCAACAAGTTTCTCAATCCCATACGAGACGGAGCTGTCCTGCCGATCTTGCACCTCAATGGCTACAAGATTGCAAACCCAACGGTTTTAGCTCGCATTTCACACGAGGAGTTGGAGAGCCTTCTTACAGGCTATGGCTATAAGCCCTACTTTGTTGCCGGCTCCGATCCGGAAAAGATGCATGAGGCTATGGCTGAGACCCTTGATAAGGTGATTGCAGAGATCCAAGAGATTCAAAGGCATGCACGCACGCAAAACGACCCTACGCGGCCTATATGGCCGATGATTGTCTTGCAGAGTCCAAAGGGATGGACGGGACCTGCTAAAGTTGATGGGGTGGCAGTGGAGGGGTCATGGCGCTCACACCAGGTCCCATTTTCCGATCTGGCATCAAATCCAGCCCATGTGCAGCTACTCGAAGAGTGGATGAAGAGCTACAAACCCGAGGAGCTCTTTGATGATCGAGGAAGGTTTAAACCCGAGCTTGCAGAGCTTGCTCCCAAGGGTCAACATCGGATGGGTGCTAACCCCCATGCAAATGGAGGGGCGCTTTTGCGCGACCTTCGGATGCCCAGTTTCAAGGACCACGCCATTCCCTTAAGTTCACATGGAACAGTTATCGGAGAGGCAACCCGTCAGCTTGGCTCTTTTTTACGCGATATCATGCAGCTCAATATGGAGAGTCAGAATTTTCGGGTTGTTGGGCCTGATGAGACGGCCTCTAATCGATTGAGCACCCTCTTTGATGTGACAGATCGCATGTTTAATGCTGAGATCTTCCCCTCAGATGACCACCTCTCGCGAAACGGCCGTGTGATGGAGGTCTTGAGCGAGCACCTTTGCCAGGGATGGCTCGAGGGCTACCTACTCACGGGGAGACACGGCTTCTTCTCTTGCTACGAGGCCTTCATCCACATCGTCGACTCTATGTTTAACCAGCACGCAAAATGGCTCAAGACGATACGCCGCATCCCTTGGCGTCGGCCCATAGCCTCGCTGAACTACCTCCTGACCTCCCACGTCTGGCGGCAAGACCACAACGGCTTCTCCCACCAGGATCCGGGATTTATTGACCATGTGATCAATAAGAAGGCAGAAGTTGTCCGTGTCTATCTCCCACCCGATGCCAACACCCTCCTCTCTGTAGCGGACCACTGCCTCAGGAGCCGGAACTATGTCAACGTCATCGTTGCAGGGAAGCAGCCAGCGCTTCAGTACCTGAACATGGATGAGGCCATCAAGCACTGCACCAAGGGCCTCGGGATCTGGAAGTGGGCAAGCAATGATGAGGGTGGAGAGCCCGATCTTGTTATGGCCTGCGCAGGTGATGTACCGACCCTTGAAACGCTAGCCGCTGTGGATCTCATCCGGCAACACCTTCCAGGGCTTAAGGTTCGCGTTGTGAATGTTGTCGACTTGATGGCCCTTCAGCCTCAGAGCGAGCATCCACACGGGTTATCAGATAGTGAGTTTGATGAACTCTTTACCGCAAATAAGCCGATTATTTTCGCCTATCACGGCTATCCTTTGCTTATTCATCGCCTAACCTACAGGCGATCCGGCCATGATAACATCCATGTTCGTGGTTACAAGGAAGAGGGGACGACAACAACCCCCTTTGATATGGTCGTTGTCAATGAATTGGATCGCTTCCACCTTCTTATTGATGCTGTGGAGAGGGTTCCGGGACTGCAAGCAAAGGCAGCCTATATTAGGGAGTTTGCCGAAGGTAAGCTGCTCGATCATAAGACCTATATTCACAAATGGGGCGAGGACATGCCCGAGATTCGGGATTGGAAGTGGCCATACTAGCAAAAAAAAGGCGCCAGATTCTGGTCTTGAACAGTGGCAGCTCTTCCCTCAAGCTCTCGCTGTTTGATGTGGAAAGGCAGTCTTTGGTTCGCCTCTTTGACGCCCATCTTAAGGGGCTTAACCACACGGAGCAGAAACTTGAAATTGTCTCATCGACAAAAAAAGAGAACTACTCCTTTGAAAGAGGTATGGGGGTTGGCGAGGCCTTGCGGCTCATTCTGGAGACGGCTGAAAGGGACTTTGGATTTCACCCATCCAAGGTCGCAGCGATAGGTCATCGTGTTGTGCATGGAGGCGAGAAGTTTCAATCAAGCATTGCAATCAATGCGGAGGTGCGGGCCGCACTTGAGGCACTCTCCGAGCTAGCACCTCTGCATAACGACGCCTCACTTGCTGGGATTAAGGCTGCTTTTGACCATTTTGGAGACCTTGTTCCAGAGATTGCCGTCTTCGATACGGCTTTTCATAGTACGATGCCAGAAGTTGCCTCTCACTATGCAATTGACCATACGATTGCGGCCAAATATCCGATTAAGCGGTATGGCTTTCATGGCATCTCTCACGCCTTTTTGTGGGAGACCTATGTGCAAAGTTCTGGACAGAGTCTAAGTGAAGCGAAGATCATCACCCTCCACCTTGGCAATGGCTGCTCAATGGCCGCGATCAAGGGGGGAAGATCCATCGACACCTCGATGGGCTTTACCCCCACAGAGGGGCTTGTAATGGCCACTCGCTCGGGCGATATTGACGCAGGGGTTATTGAATTTCTCTGCACCCATGAAAAGATGAGCCCGGTTGAGGTCCTCAACTTTCTCAATCTTCAATCAGGACTTCTTGGCCTTTCGGGGAGCTCATCTAACATGGAGGTCTTGGTGGATAGCTATGAGACAGATGGCGGCGCAAGGTTGGCCATTGATCTCTCGTGTTATCGAGCGATCAAGTATATCGGTGCCTATTTAGCCGTCTTAAAGGGGGCAGATGCTCTCATCTTTAGTGGAGGCATTGGCGAGAACTCTCCTAAAGTGCGCGAGGGTATTCTTCGCGGAATGGAGTGGTTTGGCGTGGAGATGAGCTCATCAGCCAATGCAAAAGCTGTAGGACTCCCCTTGGGTCAGATGCGCACAATTTCTGCTGCCTCCTCAATCATGCCTGTCTATGTCATTGCAACCGATGAGAACCTCTTTATTGCAAAAGAGGTTCACCGGCTTAAAAAAGGGAGCTAAATAATTAGCTGTTGCTCTCTTCTCTTGAGGATGCAAGCGTTTCAAAGAGAAACCAAGTTCTTCTTTCGGTCTCGTCGATAAAGACCTCTAAGAGGCTAGTCGTCGCCACATCATTGTGATGGGCGCACACTTCATGGGCAGCCCGCATACGCGCTGTGAACCCCTTATTATCATTCATAAGATGACGGAGCATCTCATCAGCCTCTTCGATGGCATCATCATCATCTGTCACGTTCTGCAAATGGCTAATATGTCCAATTGAGCGCAGAGAGCCCTCACCCAGTTTACGCAGGCGCTCCGCCAAGACATCCGTCATGCCCAAGAGCTGGTCAGCTTGTTCATCTA
>JAKBAF010000127.1 GCA_021809305.1 bacterium | reverse complement strand
TCTTTGGTGAAGGATTTTAGGGCGCTTGCATCATCGCTTCCAATTATCTCTTCCATCAGCTGCCCCTTTCTTTCAATAATCTCATCGATGCGCTCTTCCAGCGTGCCAAGTGTGAGGAGTTTGAAGACCTGGACTCCCCTCTTCTGGCCGATCCGATGAACGCGGTCGGTTGCTTGCGCTTCGCGAGCCTTCGTCCACCACCTGTCGTAGTGGATGACAATTGAGGCTGCCGTTAGATCGATGCCAAGTCCTGCAGCTTGGAGAGAGCCAATAAAGACCTGGCAGTTAGGGTCGTTCTGAAAGCGCTCAAGCTCCTCGCCCCGCTTCACCGTCGACCCTCTGATTGTCGCATAAGAGATGCCAGAGTGGTCGAGATGGGCTGCAATGATATCGAGCATCTCAAGGTATTGAGAGAAGACGACGACCTTCTGCTCGCTCTCCCGGGCTTGGCTGAGGAGCTGGACAAAGAGCTCCCACTTTCCAGAGGTGTGAGAGCGATAGGTTGCAGCTGTTTTGAGATAGACAGCCGGGTGGTCGCAGATCCGCTTCAGCGCTGTCAGCACTGCAAAGATGTGGATGTAAGAGGGCTTCCCCTCTTCGAGCTCTGTCAGCAAGGCATTTCTAGATCCACTCAAGACCTCAGTATAGAGATCGCGCTGCTCAGGGGAGAGCTCGCAGTAGGCGCGCTCCTCGGTCTTTTCAGGAAGCTCCTTCAAAACCTCCTCCTTCTTTCGCCGAAGGATAAAGGGCGAGATAACCCGCTTCAGAAGCGCCCTAGCATTGCCATCCTGCTCGCGCTCGATTGGCAGGATAAAGGTATCCCGAAAGCTCGCATCACTTGGCAGGTAGCTTGGAAGGACGAGGTCAAAGAGAGATTTGAGCTCCCGCAGATTATTTTCAATTGGAGTACCGGTCAAGCCGATCCGACTCCTTGCCTTGATCTCAGCTAGAGCGCCATGGGTTAGGCTGCTATGGTTCTTTGCCACCTGAATCTCATCAAATATGGCGATCTCAAAATCGATCTTGGAGAGCGTGGCGCGCTCTTGCCGCAAGATTCCGTAGGAGGTTAAGAGGAGATCGATTTCGGGAAGATCGCCAAGCTTCCTCCCACTTCCATAGAATGTGTGGAGGCGAAGATGGGGCAGAAACTCCTTCAGCTTCTCACTCCAGTGGTAGATGACCGAGGTGGGGCAGACAATGAGAAAGATGGGCTGCTCCTCTGAGGGCAGCGCAGCGGCTGCGCTCTTGACAGCCGCTATGAGGCCCATAGCCTGATGGGTCTTACCAAGACCCATGTCATCACAGAGAAGCCCCCCAAAGCAGTGGTGGTGAAGAAAGCTCAGCCAGCTAACACCAATTGCTTGATAGGATCGCAGCTCACTTTTGAGCAGAGAGATGTCGGGAGGTGTCGGGGGGGCAAGCGAGGCAAAGGCGCTCAGCAGCTCTTCCGCCTCACTTGAGCCCGACCCGCATTCGAGGCGCTCTAGGGTACTGAGTCGCACGAATTCAAGCGTTGTCAGACTTAAAATATTCTCACTTAGGTGGAGGCGATTAGCATTGATATGGCGCAGCCAGTTAAAACGCGGCTCAGTAAGGTCAAGAAGGCCAGCATCTGAGAAGATGTAGCGCTCATAGCGGCGCAACCCCTTCCATATGTCTGGGAGGGCCACCTTGCCAAATGCGCTGCGGTATTCAAGCTCAAGGGCGAGGAGGCCCGGCGCTGAGATCTGGGGCCTCACAACCTCGCTTAAGACAAGTGTAAGGGGGGTGGCGCGCTGAAGGCGCGGATCGAGTGATGAGACGTAGGGCCGAATGCGCTCTAGCTCATAAGAGAGAAAGAAGCCCACCTCCTCACCCTTCAGTATGATGTCATCCCTATAGCGCTCCGGTAGCAAGTGCGCTTTTGGGATCTCTGAAAATCCCTTTCCCTCAACATAGACGTAGCGGTCAAAGAAGCGCACATTGCCCAAGGGGTACTCAGGATAGAGCGTGTAGTGTGGAGTTATGCGTATATTCTTTTTGCCATGGAGGGAGACGATCAACGAAGCGGACTCAATTGGAGAGATCTCTGTAAAAAAGGCGGGGATGAGCTCGAGCTCTTCGCTATAGAGAGCGATAAATGCGGGAATCTCATCGGAGCGAATGTGAGCACCACCGCGGAGCAGGGCTCCAAAGCGCGCCGTCGCCTTAGAGTAGAAGCCTTGCCGTGCGATGTAGATCCAATCGCCAAAGTCATGCGACTCATTTACCCCTTCTGGCAGCCTCACACAGCTCTCAAATAGCAGGGTATTATCCTCTGTCAGTTGGTAGCTCAATTGCGATTCCACAGCGACCAAATGGGTGTGAAAGCCACTTTGTGTCCCGAGCCAGATCCGATGGCGGTGGACGAAATCTGCGACAAGGGCAGGCGAAACGATCTTTTCCACTACATCAAAGAGTGGCTCTTCCAAGGGGTAGAAGCCATCATCATCAAGATAGGCCCACTTGCCAAAGAAGCGAGAGGAGCCTCGTTGCAAATCGCCAGGGTCGAAGAGATAGGTGGCAATGTGCAGATGCCACTCCTTATCAAACCATATCGAGTAGGAGGGCCTAACTGTCTTGCGATGGAGAACCTCACCCACTAAGGTCTTTGCTAGTGTTCGGCTATGTTCCTGGAGGACCTCCCCTACAAGCTCAGGGCTAATGGCAGGGCTTGCAAGAAGTGAGTGCTTCTCGCGCGAATAGAAGCCATCGCCCGGATAGTAGAGCCAGCGCTCGAGAAGAACTGGCGGCATCTCACCTGAGAGGCTCTCCCCTTCCCTGCTCTCTTCCCACTCGAGGTGGGGCTGCTCCTTGGGGAAGATCTGCAACGTGCCAGTTAGGCGGTCGTAGATGACCTTCTCAATGGCCTCATCCGATAGATCGTAGACGGCAAGGGGGCTTTTGCATGTGGCCAGTGAAGGAATAATCAGGGGAAGATTGGCACAGGAGAGATAGTAGGAGGCCGAGAGCTCACCAAAGTTCATTGTGAGCTCATTGGGGAGTCCCCGCTCTCCCTCCTCATAGGTAATCGTATAGAGTGATTCTCGCTCCTGCATCGCCATAAACCACTTAGCAAGATCGGCCCAAAAAGAGAGCTCATAGCGAAGCTCTTGACTTGGGCGCCCCTCGCGCCAGAGCGCCAGCTCCTCGCTACTTAAGCCTGAGAACTTAAGAGAGGTCTCCTCTGTCTCTCGCACGCGCCGCTCGATCAGCGCCTCCAGCTGCAAGATAGCGCTCTCTCCTCGTGCGCATACCCGAAAGAGGGGTTTGTGCGTCACGGTCTCAAGGAGGAAGGCCCCTCGGTGGATTTTTTTTAATAGCCCCGTATCATCCCCTTGCCTCTCTGAATAGAGCTCCCCAAGAGCGTTCCAGAGCGAGTGGGAGAAACGGAGGTGCAGAGGCTCCCGCTCACCATTATAGATTTTCTTTATTGCCGCGTTGGCGTGTAGACAGTACTCCCCTTCTCTCGCAAGATCGCAGGCGCAGAGGGCATCAACAACCTCCTCACTAGCACCAAATTGGACGATGGGCCAGAACTCCTCCTCCCCGACAACCACCTGAACTTGGTAGGTGCCGCGAGAGAACTCCACCTCGCCTGCCACTACCTCCTCATGTAGGGCGACAGGCGCTATCTTCTCTCTCTCGCGGGTGGTCTTATCGATCATGGCTGGCTGACTTTTCGAGAGTGTTTGTTTGCATGGCGTTTCAGATCTCTCTCATATTACAACACTGCATGAATTGGAAGGCTAACGTCAAGCAGACCAGAGAGTAGCTATAAGCTTCCAACTAATGCAAGAAGACGCTCTCGAAAGAGGCTGTCATTCTCTAGAAAGTCCGCCCGCGCGCGTCTCCCCATCCTCAGGAGGCGCGCACGATCTTCAAGCAGAGGTAGAACCCCCTCTCGAATCACACTCCGAAGCGCCTCAACAGAGACTATCGATCCCATCGCTACTCGCACAGCTACCCTCTCCTCTGTCGGAATCAAAAAGCCAAAATCAGAACGGATAAGCTCATTCATCGGCGGACCATCTGTTGTCACAACAACCGCCCCAACACTCTTCGCCTCATTGATATAGTGGCCAAACCCCTCATAAATAGAGGGGCAGAGGTGGATCTGAGAGCGATTTTGGGCAAGGCGAAATGTCGCATCCGGCAGCGGCCCGACAACCTTTGTCACCTTAGCCACCGTATAGAGATCGAGGCTCTCTGCCACTAGAACCTGTGAGAAGTGGAGATCAAGCTTTGGCAGCCAGTCGTGCTCCTCCTCCCACAAAGCTACAATCTGCTCTGTCCCCTTTAAGCCCGATCGCCCGGCTGAATGAAAAAGAGAGCTCCTCTTTCGCACACCCCTTATGTATCGATCTTGACTCGTAAATGAGGTATAAACGACAGGCTTGGTTGTCAGTGAAGAGAATAGAGCCGCACTATCCTTTGTCTTGCAAAGGATCAGATCAAGCGACCCGAGGTGTGGGATCCACTCCTCATAAAACCACTCTGCATTGGGGATCAGGGCATTCGCCTGTGCCTGCTCGAGATAGCGCTCCAGAAAGGGAACATTGCCAAGATGTTCGAGAAAGATGTTAAGGTCAAACCGCTCCCCCCACTGCTCCCTAAAGTGCGGGACACTCACATTAATCTCATGCCCTCCCCGCTCCAGCACCTCCCCAAGAATCAGCAGATCACGCTCAAGCCCTGATCCAAAAATTGCCGGCATAATAACCTGGATTCTCAAAGCCCCCCCTTAAGCAAACTAGTAATATTTTTTTGGGGGACATTGCC
>JAKBAF010000126.1 GCA_021809305.1 bacterium | reverse complement strand
TGCAGACGGGGAGTAGCTCTTTTGCGCAGATCGCCTCGAAGTGGTGAAAGAGCCCCTTCTGCGTCGGTCTGTTGTAGTAGGGGGCAACGATATTCACCGAATCGGCGCCAAGATCGTGTGCCCGCTCCACTTCTGCAATAGTGGCCTCCGTCGAGTTAGCCCCAGCGCCCACCATGACGTGGATCCGCCCCTTCGCCTCCTCCACGGTAATCTCAATCACCCGGATGCACTCCGCCTCGCTAAGTGTTGGGTGCTCGCCTGTTGTGCCTAAGATAAGGACGCCATCGACATCGTGGCGGATTTGGAAGCGCAAGTTATCCCGCAGCCCCTCCTCATCAAGGCGCCCTGCGCGAAAGGGGGTACACATGGCGGTAAAGAGGCCCGATAGCTTCATTTGCGGCAGCATATTTTCTCCCGGTGGTTAAGTAGCGTCTCAACGAGCTGATCCATCGTAAACAGCCCAACCTTTCCGTGCACCCACTTTGCTGCCATCAGCGCACCGAGAGCAAACCCCTCGCGGTTGCGCGCCTCATGGGTGAGCTGAACCACATCGGCTGGCGAGTCAAAGATCACGGTGTGCTTTCCCATTTCACTCCCGCAGCGCACACTTGTGAACTGGAGCTCCTCTGGCAAGATCTCTCTATCGACAACTTCATAGACGGCCTTTTTCTTGCTCTTCATCTCCTCAAGAATAAGAGAGCTGAGCTCGATGGCTGTTCCAGAAGGGCTATCGCTCTTTAGCCTATGGTGCAACTCATAGCCCGCTACATCATAGCCTTGAATGCGATTAAAGAGGTGGGCCGCCTCTCGGACGAGCCGAAAGAAGATCTGAACCCCAATTGAGAAGTTAGGCGAGGTGATCGCCCCAACCCCTGACTCTTCTACTAGCGCTCGCACAGCGTCTTGGTGTGCCTCCCATCCGGTTGTCCCAATCACAAGATCGCATCCGAGCTCGCACGCCTGCCCGATGTGCCCCAGCACCGCATCGCCCTGGCTAAAGTCGAGGCAAAGCTCGGCACCTTTTAGTGATTCGCGAGTAATTGGCCCCTCCTTGTCGATCCGTGCGACGACGTCTATATCTTGCGACGCGCTCATCGAGTCGATCAGTCGGCCCATTCTTCCATATCCAAGCAGTGCTACCTTCATTGGTTTTCCCCCTTTCAAGATTCGCTTTCCGCTTATAGCAAAGGAGGGCCTTTTCCTCTACAGCAGGTCGAAGAGGTATTAAAATCGCCTCACTCCTCATCTAACGCAATTCTTTTTTGTTGTTTCTATTTTTAAAAAGACTTACAATCTCTCACAAAAAGAGGTTTTATCAATGGAAGAGACAGCAAAGGTAGTAAGTGGTCCAAGAGCCGTGCGAGGCAGAGGTCAACCTGATTCTATGCAAAGACCCATAGGGGTAGCACAGCAACAGATTACCTCAACCCCTGGTCCATCGAGCGCAAGGATAAGACCTCCGAGAAGTAGGAAAAAGCGCTGGGACGGAGAGCTCCTTGAGGTGATTCATCAGCTTATGGGTGATCGAAGGAGTCCTTTTACTTCGCGAATTGAGCTCATCTTCGATGAATTGATGATCGCTTTTCAAAAAGTTACAGGGGATGCAAAGGTCCGCAAAGCTCTTGCTCGCGTGCCGTCTCTCATCATATCAGATGAGTATGGCGGCAAGGAGTATCAAACGAGAATCGAATCAGGCGCTGAGCTGCTCTTTCAAGCACAAAAACAATGCTTGATAGCCTGCTCAATGTTGAGTTTCAATGCACAGTATACTGGTATTCTCGACTCCTTGGATGCAGTTTGTGAGAGTGAATTTCGGACAGAGATGATGAATCTTAAAGGGGTCTCTGAACAGGCTCTTTTGAAGATCGAGGGCTGTTTGTCATTGTTGAATCAAGAAAAGCTAGAAGGAGATCCGCTCATAAGAGATCTTATCGAGAGGATCAAGGCACTCTTATCGCTTATTGCCACAGCTCCCCAATTGCTCACCCTGTGTGAAGAAGAGGCGGAGATCTCCATTGAAGAGCACTTTAGCCTGATGGCACAGCGGTATGAGGCGGCTATCGCCACCATAAAGTCGATAAAGTCATTTAAATTTCTCATAAAGATGCCAGAGAGTATCCGTCCCAAGGCCCTTTTGGAGGAGTATGTGAGGAGCCTTGATGAATGGGCAGCGGATTTCAAAATTTTGATGGAGTTTAGCAAGAACTTAAAAACCCGATGGCAGAACTGGTCGCAGGTCACAGAACTGCAGGAGGAGTATCAAAGGGTGTCAGCTGCGAGCGTTATAAGAGCGAGCCGCCTCACCTCAGCCATTGAGGCGGCTCAAAGAAGCATCAGGGAGCGCATCCAAGAGGTCAATGAGCTTGAGGAGTTGAGCTGGTTTGTTGAATTTAGCAACCTCGCCCTGCGCGGGTTCTTCCGCGAATTTACCCTTACCGAGCCCAAGATTGCGATCGAGCTCGGCCTCTATGATCGGTCTTTTCTTGAGCCTTTGTGTCGCTCCTTTAATCAATTAGGAAAGAGTAGCTACCAGCAGTTTCTCCGCCTTATGGCCGCGCGGAGCGCCAACCTAAAGGCGGGGGGAAGGGAGCTTGGAGAGTGTTTTAAGTCTGCCCTGCGCTTCACATCACTCTTGAATGACTTGCAAAAAAAATTGGCAGTGCGGCTCGAGGAGAGGGTGGAGAAAGAAGCAGAGCCGCGCTTCTTATTAACCTGTGCACGCCTCCTTATTCAGGCAATTCTTATCGAAGCTAAGGTTAAGGCGGAATTTGATGCTTTTTGCCGAGAAAGCAGGCAAACTGCACGGCTCAACATGACCTCAAGTGAAAGGCGCTACTTCGACACGCTTTCGCAGTATTTTACGCTAACGTCGTTGATCACATCGGTAGTTCATACTGGGCTCTCCTACCCTGTTGCGGAATATGAGAAGCGTTCAAAAAGTCGGTTCTTCTCGCTCTCGATGACCCCTCCAAAGCGAAGGAGTCGGAAAGAGGAGGCTCTCTTGGTGGAAGAGGAGGAAGTAGCGGAGAAGGAGCTCCCCTTATCGAAGGAGAGGGCTGCAAGGGATGCCTCTCTTATCCAAAGCGAGCGACAAGCTTGGGAGGAGCCTTCGCCAAAAACAACTCTCTTCTCTTTTTCACAAGAGGGGGTGGTTCCGGAACTTAGAGGCTATCTCAAAACAATAAGTATATATCATCCCACCATGCAGGGAGAGGATGACCTCCAATTACGAGAGGCGCATCTCCGCTCTGGGAAGAGGAATTTTCTTCTAGGTATTCAGGGAATAATAGGCACTCTTCGTAGTGCTCCGGGCGAGCTCTCCTACGAACAGGTGATGCCGCTGCTCGACTGGCTGCGTCGCTCGCTTGAGGCGACAATTGAGCTCTCTACAGCAAGCCTTCCACTCTACAATGAAGCGGGTCACGTCGTGCGCACCCTCTATCCGCGAAGCGAGAGAGGGGGATCGCTTGCTCTATCAACACAATCTCATTCGTAAGTTCTCTCCACTGGCCCAATTGGCGCTCTCTGAAGAGGCCCCGTTAGCCCTTCGAGAGAGCTTGGCTACCTTAAGGAGCGTGGTTGGGCGCTTAAGCTACGCTAACGAGGTTCTGCACTATCGATCGATGCTCCAGCGCAAGCTAGCCCTTCACCAACACCAAGAGAGGCCAGAGCTTCTTCTCTTTGCCGAGCAGCTTAGTGTAGCGAGTGAGGCAGGGGAGGAGGCAAGAGTGAAAGAGTTAACGGATATATTTTTTAACTCTCTCCTCTTACCCGCTCTTAGCGGAGCCCTTGCTCTCTATCAATTTGTAAGTGGCGGTGAAGAGATCAAGCCTTTTACTGTTCAGGCAGGCGAGCTCTGGTTCGAAGAAGTGCCAAGGCTGCCTCTTTTGGCAGCTGACGCCTCTCATCCCGTTGTTCAGGAAAAGGAGAGAGAGCAGGAAGTGAGCGATGAGGCGCCTCCCTGCAACGTCTCATCGCTTGAGGAGGCAAGTGCGGCAGTGGCCTACTCCTCGCACCTCATCGAGGTGACCGCACTCCTCCCCATCTGTGAGAGGGATAAGGTGGGCGCCGCACGCCTCTCAATAAGGAATGCCCTCTTTGCGGATTGCCTACACGATCTTCGCCTGCTTGCCCCCTTGCTGGAGAGTCGTGCCTCTGCCCCACCTCCTCTCTTGCACACCCTCTTGGGCTCTCTGCGCGGCGTGGTAAGAGCGCTCAGGCGGATCTACTCTGCGGCAATTATTCATCTACCACCCACAAAAGAGGGAGGAGAGATCGCTCTTGGGGGCTTTGATGGCAATGAGAGCGATCTGCTCCACATCGATGATATCGTCCTGTTAGCCTCACTCTTAAATGAGAGCGCTGCCCAAGCTGATTCTGAGGAGCTCACCGCCAAACTGCAAGGCCTCCCGACGCTCGGCCGCTCCTTTGAATGGCTCGCAAGGGGATATAGGTGGCTAAATAATCCGATTCATCATCTGGCAAAGTTTAACGGAGAGCTTCCCGATCTTCTTCGTGCGATCAAGGAGCTACTGCGGCTAGCCGATGAGGAGCTTCTTCTGCTTGATAGCGAGGGGTGGTCGACAGTGCGGAGCCGGGAGGAGATCCATCCCGAACAGCATCAAGTGGCGAGTCGTCGCCTGATTGATGATCTCCAAAATCGCTACCTCTTCCCCGCCATCGAGCTCCTTCAGCAGGTGGTGGAGCACGCCTTCCTGACCTCAAGGAGCAGCTTGATCAACTTTTAGTGCTTCCCTTTACGCCGCCTCTCTCCATAGGGTCTCTTCCCTCTCTTGATCATTAGAGAGTGG
>JAKBAF010000125.1 GCA_021809305.1 bacterium | reverse complement strand
CCTATTGTTACCAATAACCGTAAAAAGGGCCCAATCGGACTCTTGTTTCGGAGTGGTGATCAGGGGAGGGACGATTATAAGAAGCTCACTTATCAGGGCCTTTTTGGCCCCATTATCCTTTAGTTTTGCTTCTTGCTCCGGAAAGATAGCATCAAGTGTCGCTATAACATTATCGATCTTTGTGGCTCTGCGAAGATCTGCAATAAGGCCCTCAAACGCCACGTTCTGTAGAAACTCCCTCTGCTCGATCTGGACAGCTCTTCTCTTAAAGATCATAACGCCGCCAACCCCTCCGACACCCAATACCAATATGCCGCAACCTGATGCGATACCAGCAGCTAGATAGGGGTGCTCTTTTATGAGCTTACTTAGGCGTCCAAAGCCGTGGCCAGCTCGCGCGGTGAGATCGACAAAGCAGCCCTTTAGGGCTCTCCGAACCCCCTCACTTGTCCCTAAGACGGAGGCGCCAACAATTCCAACTAGCATAGCTCCCATTAAAAACATATTTGTCTTAGAGCAGCATGCTCTCCTCTTTCTTGGAGCATCTCGACGGTGAGGTTGCCCCCCTCTTTGGGTAAACCGGTCAATAGGCGGTTGTTCCATCTCTCAAAACCTGTTGTTAAATTAACGTATTGCAAAAGATAATAGCAGATTTTGTTATATCAATCAAGAATCGCCATCTCGACGCCTCCTAAATAGCGGCGGTGATGATCGTAGCCTCCAGCAGGCCTTTAGCGGAACATGGGGTGCGGGTGCAGCACTCCAAACCTGAGCTTTCAGCACGGATATTTAGCCGCAGATTTCGATATGGAATGCGACAGTGATCCCACACCCCCGAGAACAGGACGCTCTATGGCGATGCCATTTTCGTCCACGCTAGCACAGATCTTGGCGAAAAATCCCAAGGCCGTTAGAGTATGGGCGTTTTACGGGCGTATAGCTCAGTTGGTAGAGCTCCTGTCTTACAAACAGGCGGTCATAGGTTCGAGTCCTTTTGCGCCCATTTGCTACGTAGTAGCAGTAGTTATTATGCGGGAGTAGTTCAATTGGTTAGAGCACCGGCCTGTCAAGCCGGAAGTTGCGGGTTCAAGTCCCGTCTCTCGCGTCTTCTCTTCAGTTATACCCTCTTGGCTCGCCCTGTTCACCTTCCATGAGGGAGAGGACTTGACCTAAAAGAAGCGAGCTAAAATGGCCCTCTCCAAAAAGACATTTACCCACTACGTCATCGCCTTTCTTTGGATGGCTTTTGGCACCTTTCTTGTCGCCGTCGCCCTTAAGGTTTTCCTCCAACCAGCACGCCTTATCGACGGAGGAATCGTCGGCGTCTCCATGATCTGCTCCTCCATCTTTGGCAAGACGTACCTCCCCTACTTTCTGATTGTCTTCAACCTCCCCTTCATGGTCATTGGGTATCGACAGGTCGGCAAGACCTTTGTCTTGCAGATGCTCCTAGCCGTTGTCATGCTAGCCCTCTTTAGCTTCTTCTTAGAGCAGGCCCCCGCCTTTGAAGGAGATGTCCTCGAGGTCATCTTCTTTGGTGGCCTCTGCCTCGGTTTTGGTGCAGGACTTGTCATTCGAATGGGCGGCGCCCTCGATGGCACAGAGATCTTAGCTATCATCATCAACCGCAAGCGAGGCTTTACAATTGGTCAGGTCGTTCTCTTCTTTAATATCTTTATCTTCGCCCTGAGCGGCTACCTAGAGGGCGACTGGCACCCTGCGCTGCGCTCCTTTATGCTCTACATCATCGCCTACAAGATCATGGATACCGTGATTGTCGGCCTCGATGAGACCAAGGCTGTCCGAATCATCTCTAGCCACCCCAGACACATCGCCGATCTTCTGATGCATGAGCTAGGCCTTGGAGTCACCTTCCTCTACGGTCGAGGTGGCTTTAGCGGGACCGACCGCGAGATCATCTATGTCATTGTCGAGCGCCTCCAGCTCTCCCAGCTCAAAGAGCTCGTACAGCGAGAGGATCCCAGCGCCTTTCTTGCAATTGAGAATCTGCATGAGGTGATCAGCGGCAGGCCAAGCGCGCAAATCACCCGCAAAAGAGGCCCCCTCCAGCAATAGCAGTATTTTTTCTCATCGCCTGCTACGGTACGCATAGCTAGAGGAGCGATGATGAAGGGCAGAGTGGTGTATGGAAAAGAGCGACTAGAGATCGGCATCTTTTTCCTGTTGCTTGCAACTTTGACCCAAGCAGCCATGAGTGGAGTGGCCAAATACGTCCAAGCATCGGTCTCAACTTTTCAGGTTATCCTAACTGCAAGCGTGATCGGCCTCCTGACCCTCTTTCCGATCATCCTGATCAACGAGGGGTGGCGAGGTTTTAAGACAAAGAGGGCGGGCTTCCACCTGATTCGCGATCTAGCAGGAGCATGCAGCTTCCTCCTTTTCTTTCTTACGATCAACCACATCTCTCTTGTTGATGCGGTCCTGCTAAACAATACAGGCCCCCTCTTCCTTCCTCTTATCATCTGGATATGGCTAAAGCACGGCGTTCCGGCAAAGGCGTGGTGGGGAATTGCAATTGGCTTTATCGGAGTGATTTTGATCCTCCATCCAACAACGGAGGGGCTAAATTGGTGGATGATCTTTGGCCTCCTAAGCGGCGTACTGATGGCTGTTGCCCTCACCGCGCTGCGCCTTCTCCATCGAACGGAATCGACATTTTTGATGCTCTTCTACTACTTCCTCGTTTTATCGCTCATTGTTCTTCCCCTCGCAATTTGGCAGTGGATCCCTCCCACACCAGAGATCTGGCTAGCCATGATCTCTGTGGGTCTCCTCTTCCTTCTTTTGCAATTTATGGCCACCTACGCCTTTCGCTTTGGACGGGCAACCGTCCTTGCACCGCTCTTGTATATGGTCGTTATCTGGACAGCGATCATCGACTGGATCTTTTGGCATCAGATACCGAGCCTCCTCTCTAGCTTGGGTACTCTTGTTGTGATTATCGGAGGAGTGCTCGCGATTACCTTAAGCGGCGAAAAAGAGCAGCAAAGAACATAAGTAGGGGGCTAAAGACCCCAACGGCGAACTTGGGGGCCTTCGATTTTGAAAAAATCGAGCGCTCTTGCAACGATAAATTCCTCAACCTCCTCAATGAGCTTATGCCCCACATACCATGCAGGAACTGGAGGCACAATCACCGCCCCCATCTTGGCAAGGCGCAGCATATTCTCTAAGTGGATCTCGCTAAGGGGGCACTCTCTTGGGACAATGACGAGGGTTCGTCGCTCTTTTAGTGCAACATCGGCAGCGCGACGGATCAGATTGTCTGATAATCCAATGGCAACAGCTGCCAGCGTAGCCATGCTACAAGGCATCAGCAGCATGCCATCTCCTGGGTAGGAGCCACTTGCGATAGGTGCTGCCATATCTTGGTTCTTGTAGAGGTTCACCCGGGAGCGCTCATCCGGTGTCAGATCGCGCAAAAAGCGCTCCTCTCGCGCCCACTCTGGGCCCATCTCTATGGTGGCTGTGTGGTAGGCGGCCTTGGAGATAATAAGGTCAACCGTGTGGCCTGTAGAGGTAAGCCAGCGAAGAGCTCTATAAGCAAGGACAATCCCCGAGGCGCCAGAGACGCCTAAGACAAGACGCGCCATACCAGCACCAAAAGGATAGAGGCCAACGTAGAGAGGGAGAGCTCGAGATTGCTCTTCACGATCTGCTCAGTTAGCCCCTCTTGCATGCCCCGCGAGAGGCGAAGATGGCGTCGCAAGTTAAGCCCTAACGCGCAGGCAATTCCAACGTAGTAAATGATGGGAAGGGCCAGAATAACTCCCAAGGAGATGAGTAAGAGAGAGGCGCAAGCGTGAAGGGTGCGCACCAGAATGAAACTGCCCTCAATTCCAAGAGTAACTGGGAGACTCTTTAGTGCCCATCCCTTATCGAATTCCACATCTTGTATTGCGTAGATGATGTCATTTCCGGCGATGTAGAGAGCCGCAGCTCCTCCTAAGAGAAGTGGTGCCAGCCCCCACCCTCCCCCAACTGCAAGCCACGCCATTAAGGGCCCTAGGAGGTGAACCGCGCCTAAGACGAAATGGCAAAGAGCCGTTACCCTTTTTGTGTAGGAGTAGAGAACAATCAAGAGCGCTCCTAAGGAAGAGAGAGCGAAGACCTTAGGGCTAATTCCATAGCACGCGGCAAAAAGGAGAAGAAGAGAGGCTGCTCCAATCGCAAAGACCGTGCGGGGTGCCATCGCGTTGCTCGGTAGTACGCGGCTTGCAGTCCTAGGATTGGCGGCATCGATTGAGCGGTCGATCAGCTCGTTAAAAGCCATGCCAGCTGATCTGGCGGCAAAAAAAGCCAGGAGGATGAGGGGCGCTACACTCCAATGTACAGGCGTAAACTCATCGCAAGCTAAAGCTAGCAGGGCACCTGATAGGGTAAAGGGAAGCCCAAAGAGAGTCCGCTTGAACTTGAGCAGTCGATTTAAAATAGTAAGCTGCATGGCTCTTACCTCATTAGAGACCGCACAAGGTAGCTCCCTAATGAGTTTAAGAGCAAGGGGGTAACCGTCTTAACTCTTCCCTTTCGGATTAAGGCTTGCCGGTTCAAACAAAAGAATTAAGGTGCGCTCCGTTGCACGAGTGCAGTGGCGCGTATCCTTTGGGATCACAACCCCCTGTCCCTTCTCGCACGTCAGAGTTCCCCCATCAACATCGATGTAGAGGCGCCCTTCGTAGACGATAAAGAGCTCATCATCATCATGCGAGTGCCAGTGGAACTCCCCCTCAACTGCAGCGACACGCAAGACCCAATCGTTGACCTTTGCAACATCTACTGGCGAGAAGAAGTGGTC